>NZ_JBGWAB010000199.1:0-9499 GCF_041862025.1 Streptomyces sp. AB3(2024) | reverse complement strand
GGACGGCGCGGCGGCGCGGCCCCGCCCCCCCCGCGCGGCCGGGGCCAAGGTCGCCGCGCCCAAGGTCGTCGCCCTCGGCGGCGGCATGGGCCTGTCGGCCTCCCTCGCGGCCCTGCGCCGGATCACCGGTGACGGCGAGCTCACCGCCGTGGTCACCGTCGCCGACGACGGCGGCTCCAGCGGCCGGCTCCGGGAGGAGCTGGGCGTGCTGCCCCCCGGCGACCTGCGCAAGGCGCTGGCCGCGCTGTGCGGGGACGACGACTGGGGCCAGACCTGGGCGCGCGTGATCCAGCACCGGTTCCAGTCGGCCGGCGATCTCCACGAGCACGCCGTCGGCAACCTGCTGATCGTCGCCTTGTGGGAGCAGCTCGGCGACCCCGTCCAGGCCCTCGACCTGGTCGGGAGGCTGCTGGGCGCGCAGGGCCGGGTGCTGCCGATGTCGGCGGTGCCGCTGGAACTCCAGGCGCTGGTCAAGGGCCACGATCCGGCGCGCCCGGAGGACGTGGACACCGTACGCGGGCAGGCCACGGTGGCCCTGACGCCGGGCGAGGTGCTCTCCGTCCAGGTCGTCCCCGCCGGACCGCCGGCCGTGCCGGAGGCGGTCGCCGCCGTGCTGGACGCTGACTGGGTGGTGCTCGGCCCGGGGTCCTGGTTCTCCTCGGTCATCCCGCACCTGCTGGTGCCGGAACTGCTCGACGCGCTGATGGAGACGAAGGCCCGGCGGGTCCTCTCGCTGAACCTCGCGCCGCAGCCCGGCGAAACAGAGGGCTTCTCTCCGCAGCGTCATTTGGAGGTTTTGGCCCGACACGCCCCTAAACTCGCCCTGGACGTGGTGCTGGCCGACGAGGCCGCCGTGCCCGACCGCGAGTCCCTCGCCGATGCCGCGAAACGGTTCGGTGCCGCGGTCGAGCTGGCCCCCGTGGCCAGACAGGACGGCTCTCCGAAGCACGACCCGGAGCTGCTGGCCGCCGCGTACGACCGTATTTTTCGGATGCATGGAAGGATCGGCCCATGGCGATGACGCCCGCGGTGAAGGATGAGATCTCCCGCCTCCCCGTCACCCGGACCTGCTGCAGGAAGGCGGAGGTCTCGGCGATCCTTCGGTTCGCGGGCGGGCTGCACCTGGTGAGCGGCCGCATCGTCATCGAGGCCGAACTGGACACGGGCATCGCCGCCCGCCGGCTCCGCAAGGACATCCTGGAGATCTTCGGCCACTCCTCCGACCTGGTGGTGATGGCCCCGGGCGGACTGCGCCGGGGCAGCCGCTTCGTCGTCCGGGTCGTCGCGGGCGGGGACCAGCTGGCACGCCAGACGGGCCTCGTGGACGGCCGCGGCCGCCCGATCCGGGGCCTTCCCCCGCAGGTGGTCTCCGGGGCCACCTGTGACGCGGAGGCGGCCTGGCGCGGTGCCTTCCTGGCCCACGGCTCCCTCACCGAGCCGGGCCGGTCCTCCTCCCTGGAGGTCACCTGCCCCGGCCCCGAGGCCGCCCTGGCCCTGGTGGGCGCCGCCCGCCGGCTCTCCATCGCCGCCAAGGCGCGCGAGGTGCGCGGGGTGGACCGGGTCGTCGTCCGGGACGGCGACGCGATCGGCGCCCTGCTGACCCGGCTCGGCGCCCACGAGTCGGTGCTCGCCTGGGAGGAGCGGCGGATGCGGCGCGAGGTGCGCGCCACCGCCAACCGCCTCGCCAACTTCGACGACGCCAACCTGCGCCGCTCGGCGCGGGCCGCGGTGGCCGCCGGAGCCCGGGTGCAGCGCGCGCTGGAGATCCTCGGCGAGGAGGTCCCCGAGCACCTCGCCGCGGCCGGACGGCTGCGGATGGAGCACAAGCAGGCCTCCCTGGAGGAGCTGGGCGCGCTCGCCGACCCGCCGCTGACCAAGGACGCCGTCGCCGGCCGGATCCGCCGCCTGCTCGCCATGGCCGACAAGCGGGCGCAGGACCTGGGCATCCCGGGCACCGAGTCCAACCTGGACCTCAGCGAGGAGCTGGCCGACAACATGGCCGGCTGACCCGTACGCCCGTACGTGGTCCGGTAGGGGCCCGCACGCTCACTCGTGCGGGCCCCTTCTCGGTACGCCCCATTGACATGAGCACGGGGCGGTCGTGAGCCTGGCGTCCGCACGCTTTCGTGGCAGACGACGCCCAGGGGGGCACATGAGGCAACGCGCGAGATCGATCCTCGCCGCAAGCGCACTCGTCTTCGGAACCACACTCGCCGCGCTACCCGTGGCGGCCCACGCCCAGCCCGCGTCCGCCGCCCCGTCCGGGGCCGACGAGGTGCGGGTCTACGACGCCGACATCAGCAAGGAACAGGTCCCGCTCGTCCTGGCCGCGGGCCAGGACGCCCACGAGCTCGCCGAACGCGCCCCGCAGACCGGGACCGCCAAGGTCGAGCTCTTCCTCACGGGGGACCAGGCCAGGGGCCTCGCCGCCCAGGGCGTCAGACTCGCCGAGCGCAAGGTCTCCGCCCAGGGGCTGGCCCGCGCCAAGGCCGCCGGCGACGGGGTCTTCCGCCCGTACAGCGGCAAGGGCGGCCTCCAGGAGGAGATCCTGCGGACCGCGCAGCAGAACCCCGGGCTCACCAAGGTCGTCTCCATCGGCAAGACCGTCCAGGGCAAGGACATCCTCGCCCTCAAGGTCAGCAAGGACGCGAAGAAGGGCAAGGACGGCGACAAGCCGTCCGTGCTCTACATGTCCAACCAGCACGCCCGTGAGTGGATCACCCCCGAGATGACCCGGCGGCTGATGCACCACACGCTGGACAACTACGGCAAGGACCCGCGGATCACCAAGCTCGTGGACTCCACCGAGCTGTGGTTCCTGCTCTCGGCCAACCCCGACGGCTACGACTACACCTTCACCGCCGACAGCGCCCGGCTGTGGCGCAAGAACCTCCACGACAACAACGGCGACGGCAAGATCACGGCCGTGGACGGCGTGGACCTCAACCGGAACTTCGCCTACAAGTGGGGCTACGACAACGAGGGGTCCTCCCCGAGCCCCTCCAGCGAGACCTACCGCGGCCCGAGCGCCTCCTCCGAGCCCGAGACCAGGGCCCTGGACGCCTTCGAGAAGCGCATCGGCTTCCGGTACGCCATCAACTACCACTCGGCCTCCGAGCTGCTGCTCTACGGAGTGGGCTGGCAGGTCGCCACCCCGACCCCCGACGACGTCGCCTACAAGGCGCTCGCCGGCACCCCCGAGAAGCCCGCCGTCCCCGGTTACTACCCGCAGCTCTCCTCCGAGCTGTACACGACCAACGGCGAGGCGGACGGCCACGCGGCCAATGCCAACGGCGTCATGATGTTCACGCCGGAGATGACCACCTGCCAGACGGCCTCGGCGATCGACCCGAACGACCGGTGGAAGCCCGAGGACTGCGCCTCCGGATTCAACTTCCCGGACGACGAGAAGCTGATCCAGCAGGAGTTCGCCAAGAACGTCCCCTTCGCGCTGTCCGTCGGCGAGAGCGCCGCGCACCCGGACCAGCCCTCCTCCTCCGTGGGCCTGAGCGCCGCCGACTTCACCCCGGACCCCTTCACCACCTCCTACGTGGAGCGCGGCGAGGACCAGACGGTCGCGGTCACCGCCCGCAAGGCCCTGAAGGACAAGCAGCTCAAGTTCCGGATCAACGGCGGCCGCACGCACGACGACGGACTCAAGGCCTGGAAGGGCGGTGACGTCTACGGCGGCGAGGACAACAACTGGTTCGACGAGTACCGGGCCAAGGTGGACGGTGCCAAGCCCGGCGACAAGGTCGAGGTGTGGTTCACCGGCCGCGACCGCTCCGACAAGCAGGTCTCCAGCGAGCACTTCACGTACACCGTGGCCGAGCGCCCCCGCGCGGACGTCCTGGTGATCGCGGAGGAGGGCGCGAAGGCCACGCAGGCCCAGACCTACGTGGACGCGCTGCGCGCCAACGGGAAGTCGGCAGCCGTCTGGGACGTGGCCACCCAGGGGGTCCCCCACCACCTCGGGGTGCTCTCGCACTTCTCCACCGCCGTCCACTACACCGGCGCCAAGGCGCCCGGCGGCGCCACGCAGCTGGCCGTGCGCGATTTCCTCAACGAGGGCGGCAAGCTGATCGAGGCCGGTGAACTGGCGGGCGGCCGGGCCCAGGTCGGCCGCGCCCTGACGGACGACTTCAGCCAGTACTACCTCGGCGCCTACGGGCGGGCGGGCGTCTCCGGCCCCACCGGCTTCACCGGCGCGGGCTCCCTCGCCGGCGTCAAGGGCGGCCTGGCCGGTGCGGCGGGCAACCCGCTCGACGCCCCCGGCGCCTACACCGTCACCTCCGACAGCCTGCCGGCGGCGCAGTTCCCGCAGTTCAAGAGCGCGCAGGCGGGCCAGTACGCCGGGGTCGTGAACCCGTACGCCCCGTACGCGGGCAGCGGGATGGCCGCGGCCACCCACGAGGACGACGACTGGAAGCGCCTCACGCGGACCGTCGACCTCACCAAGGTCACCGCCGCGGACAGGCCGCAGCTGAAGATGGCCCTCAACTGGAACACCGAGGAGGGCTACGACCACGCCGTCCTGGAGGCCCGTACCGCCGGGGGCGAGGACTGGACCACACTCCCGGACTCGGGCGGGCTGAGCTCCACC
This sequence comes from Streptomyces sp. AB3(2024), assembly GCF_041862025.1. Classification (NCBI taxonomy): domain Bacteria; kingdom Bacillati; phylum Actinomycetota; class Actinomycetes; order Kitasatosporales; family Streptomycetaceae; genus Streptomyces; species Streptomyces sp. AB3(2024). Next base: position 4,896 of record NZ_JBGWAB010000199.1, on the reverse strand, counting down.
ACAGTCCCGGCGGAGTGCGAGGCCGGATTCTTGGTCAACGACCACCCCTTCCTGCGCCACTACCTCACCCTGGACGGCGGCGGTTGCTCACCGAGCGGTACCAGCGGGGCGTGGAACAGCTTCACCGGATCCTCGGGCGGCTGGAAGCAGGTCTCCTTCGACCTGAGCGCCTACGCGGGCAAGACCGTCGAGGTCTCGCTCTCCTACATCACCGACCCCGGTTCGGGCGGCCGCGGCGTCTTCGCGGACGAGGCCCGGGTCTCCCTGGGCGGGACCGACCAGGCCGTCGAGGGCTTCGAGACCTCGCTCGGCGTGTGGACGGCGCAGGGCGCACCTGCCGGAAGTCCCGATGTTCCGGGCGATTGGTCCAGGTCGGGCGAACTGTTCAAGTCCTACGCCGCGGTCACTACGCGTGACACCGTGCTCCTCGGCTTCGGCCTGGAGCACGTGCCGGCCGCGGCGGACCGTGCCGTACTCCTGGGCAAGGCGCTTCGCTCGCTGAACCACTGACCTGCGACCCCACCCCCGATCACACTGCGTGACAGGGCCGAAGGTCCCCGAGGTCCCGTGCCAGGGCGTCTGGTACAGGGCCTCGGGGCGTGTCCGGCTCCCGTCGATGTCACTCCCAAGCTCACGGAGAGGTAGGGTCGTAAGCGGTCGGGGACATCCCATACAGCTCGCCGGCGGACAGGCCGGCGTACCAACGAGGAGATCGGTTCGTGACGATCCGCGTAGGCATCAATGGTTTTGGCCGCATTGGCCGCAACTACTTCCGGGCGCTCCTGGAGCAGGGAGCGGACATCGAGATCGTCGGTGTCAACGACCTGACTGACAACGCCACTCTGGTGCACCTGCTCAAGTACGACACCATCCTGGGCCGCCTCAAGGCCGAGGTCTCGCACACCGCCGACACCATCACCGTGGGCGGCAACACCTTCAAGACCTTCGCCGAGCGCGACCCCGCGAACCTGCCCTGGGGCGAGCTGGGCGCCGACATCGTCATCGAGTCGACCGGCATCTTCACGAAGAAGGCCGACGCGTCCAAGCACCTTGCCGCCGGCGCGAAGAAGGTCCTCATCTCGGCTCCGGCCAAGGACGAGGACATCACGATCGTGATGGGTGTCAACCAGGACAAGTACGACGCGGCCAACCACCACGTCATCTCCAACGCCTCCTGCACCACCAACTGCGTGGCGCCGATGGCCAAGGTCCTCCTGGAGAACTTCGGCATCGTCAAGGGCATGATGACCACGGTCCACGCCTACACGAACGACCAGCGCATCCTGGACTTCCCGCACTCGGACCTGCGACGCGCCCGTGCCGCCGCCGAGAACATCATCCCGACCACCACCGGTGCCGCCAAGGCCACCGCCCTGGTGATCCCGGAGCTCGCGGGCAAGCTCGACGGCATCGCGATGCGCGTCCCGGTCCCCACCGGTTCCGTGACCGACCTGGTCATCGAGCTGGAGCGCGAGGTGACCAAGGACGAGGTCAACACCGCCTTCCAGAAGGCCGCCGAGGGCCAGCTGAAGGGCATCCTGGACTACACCGAGGACGCGATCGTCTCCTCCGACATCGTGAACTGGCCGGCCTCCTGCACCTTCGACTCCTCCCTGACCATGGTCCAGGGCAAGAGCGTCAAGGTCATCGGCTGGTACGACAACGAGTGGGGCTACTCCAACCGCCTCGTCGACCTGACCGTCTTCGTCGGCGGTCAGCTCTAAAACGTAGGGCAAGGCACCACCATGTGAGCACAGGGTCCGCTCGGCGCGATGAAGCGCCGTTCGGGCCCTGTGGCTTGCCTGGCCCTCCCGTCCTCGCCCTCCGGGTGAAGGTCTCCTAAGGAGTAGGAAACACATGAAGACGATCGACGAACTGCTCGCCGAGGGCGTCACCGGCAAGCGGGTCTTCGTCCGCGCCGACCTCAACGTGCCGCTCGCGAACGGCGAGATCACGGACGACGGCCGCATCCGCGCCGTCCAGCCGACGATCGCGAAGCTCGCCGAGGCCGGCGCCCGCGTGATCGTGGCCTCGCACCTGGGCCGCCCCAAGGGCGCCCCGGACCCGGCCTTCTCGCTGGCCCCGGCCGCCAAGCGGCTCGGTGAACTGCTGGGCACGGACGTCGCGTTCGCCACGGACACGGTCGGCGCCTCCGCCAAGGAGACCGTCGCCGCCCTCGCCGACGGCAAGGTCGCGGTCATCGAGAACCTGCGCTTCAACGCCGGTGAGACCGCGAAGGACGACGCCGAGCGCGGCGCCTTCGCGGACCGGCTCGCCGAGCTCGCCGACGTCTACGTCGGCGACGGCTTCGGCGCCGTCCACCGCAAGCACGCCTCGGTCTTCGACCTGCCCGCGCGCCTGCCGCACGCCGCCGGTTACCTGATCGCCACCGAGGTCGGCGTCCTGAAGAAGCTCACCGCCGAGGTCAAGCGCCCGTACGTGGTCGTCCTGGGCGGCGCCAAGGTCTCCGACAAGCTGGCCGTCATCGACCAGCTGCTCGGCAAGGCCGACCGCATCCTCATCGGCGGCGGCATGGCGTACACCTTCCTCTACGCCAAGGGCCACGAGGTCGGCATCTCCCTGCTCCAGAAGGACCAGGTGGACGTCGTCAAGGAGTACATGGAGCGCGCCGCGAAGAGCGGTGTCGAGCTGGTCCTGCCGGTCGACGTCCTCGTCTCCGGGGACTTCCCCGACCTGAAGACCAAGGCCCCGGCCGACTTCGAGACCGTCGACGCGGACAAGATCCCCGCCGACAAGGAGGGCCTCGACATCGGCCCCAAGACGCGTGAGCTCTACGCGTCGAAGATCGCCGACGCCGAGACCGTGTTCTGGAACGGCCCGGTCGGCGTCTTCGAGCACCCCGACTACGCGAACGGCACCAAGGCCGTCGCGCAGGCCCTCGTCGACAGCAGCGCCTTCACCGTCGTCGGTGGCGGCGACAGCGCTGCCGCGGTCCGCATCCTGGGCTTCGACGAGAACGCCTTCGGTCACATTTCCACCGGTGGTGGCGCCAGCCTCGAATACCTCGAAGGCAAGACGCTCCCCGGCCTCGCCGCCCTGGAGGGCTGAACCCCTATGACTGCTGCTGCCAACGGCCGCACCCCGCTGATGGCGGGCAACTGGAAGATGAACCTCAACCACCTTGAGGCCATCGCCCACACCCAGAAGATCGCCTTCTCGCTCGCCGACAAGGACTACGACGCAGTCGACGTGGCGGTGCTCCCGCCCTTCGTCGACCTGCGCTCGGTCCAGACCCTGGTCGACGCCGACAAGCTGAAGATCAAGTACGGCGCCCAGGACATCTCGGCGCACGACTCCGGCGCCTACACCGGCGAGATCTCCGGCCCCATGCTCTCGAAGCTCGGCTGCACCTTCGTGGCCGTCGGCCACAGCGAGCGCCGCCAGTACCACGGCGAGGGCGACGAGGTCTGCAACGCCAAGGTCAAGGCCGCCTACAAGCACGGGCTCACCCCGATCCTGTGCGTCGGCGAGGGCCTGGACGTCCGCAAGGCCGGCGGCCAGGTCGCGCACACGCTGGCCCAGGTCGACGGCGGTCTCAAGGACGTCCCGGCCGAGCAGGCCGAGTCCATCGTGATCGCGTACGAGCCCGTCTGGGCCATCGGGACCGGCGAGGTCGCCACCCCCGAGGACGCCCAGGAGGTCTGCGGTGCGATCCGCGGCCGCCTCGCGGAGCTGTACTCCCAGGAGCTGGCCGACAAGGTCCGCATCCAGTACGGCGGCTCCGTGAAGTCCGGCAACATCGCCGCGATCATGGCGCAGCCCGACGTCGACGGCGCCCTGATCGGCGGCGCGGCGCTGGACGTGGACGAGTTCGTCAAGATCGTCCGCTTCCGCGACCAGTGAACCGCCCGGTGAAGCGACCGGTGAGTATGCGGTAGGGCGGATCCGTCGTACCCTTGCGGGGGCCAGGGGGCTGCGATCGGCAGCCGCTGGCCCCCGCGGGCGTCGCAGGCCCGGTAAAACCTGAAAGCCCAGAATGCCCAGAAAGTAGGAATCAGCCGTGATTATGGGGTTCTCGATCGCCCTGGTCGTCTTCAGCGCCCTGCTGATGCTGCTCGTGCTGATGCACAAGGGCAAGGGCGGCGGTCTGTCCGACATGTTCGGCGGCGGCATGCAGTCCTCGGTCGGCGGCTCCTCCGTGGCAGAGCGCAACCTCGACCGCATCACCGTCGTGATCGGGCTCCTGTGGTTCGCCTGCATCGTGACGCTCGGCCTGCTCACGAAGTCGGGCAGCTGACCGTTCTGGCCATTGTGCCGGTCCCGTCGGCTCCGCCCCGCCTATCATGAGGTCCTGCGTCCACGGCTGGAGCGAGTAACTCCGGTTACTGGACGCGCGTTGGGCCTTCCGTAGACTGGGGCGCCCGCAGCGGACATCCCCTCTCGCTCCGCGGCACCATCACGCAGGGAGTTACGACCGTGGCAAGTGGCAACGCGATTCGTGGAAGTCGGGTCGGAGCCGGGCCGATGGGCGAGGCCGAGCGCGGTGAATCCGCGCCCCGCCTGCGCATCTCCTTCTGGTGCTCGAACGGGCACGAGACGCAGCCGAGCTTCGCCAGCGACGCGACCGTGCCGGACACCTGGGACTGCCCGCGTTGCGGGTTCCCGGCCGGCCAGGACCGGGACAACCCGCCCGCGCCGCCGCGCACCGAGCCGTACAAGACGCACCTCGCGTACGTACGGGAACGCCGCACCGACGCCGACGGCGAGGCCATCCTCGCCGAGGCCCTCGCCAAGCTCCGCGGCGAGATCTAGGAACGGCGACAACCGGACCACCCTTGAGAGTGACTCGGGGCCCGGGCCGCGGGAGTGCGAATCCCGCGGGGCGGGCCCCTTTTTTTCCGTTGTCCCCCCCCGGATCCCTTAGGTTTGGAGGCG
>NZ_JBGWAB010000198.1:0-9500 GCF_041862025.1 Streptomyces sp. AB3(2024) | reverse complement strand
GCGGCACCCGAGGCCAGGACCGCGCGGCGGGTGGGCCGTGCGGCGGGCCGTGCGGCACGGGCCGCCGCGGCGGTGGGGGAGGGGGCGGGGGGCGCGGTGGCGGCGGTACGAGGATCGGCGCCGTTGCCGGTCTCGGACATGCGGGCTCCTCACGAGGGGAAAGGGGGTCGGATCACGTCGTGCACGCGCAGTACTTCGGTGATGCCGCGTTCGGCCAGCCGGGCCGGGTCCCCGGCGTGCTCCTCCAGGACCACCGCGGGGCGCACCCCCCGAGCCGCCAGCACCGCCCAGGCCTCGAAGAACGCGCCGCCCGGGGCGCAGGCCGCCCGCCCGGGGGCCGCCTCGTCCGTCCCGGTCCCGCCCGCGTCCAGGGCGAGCGCGGTGGACCGTACGGCGGGGCGGTGCTCCCGGCCCCGCCAGGCCCCGGCGATCCGGGACACGGCGGTGCCGACGGGTTTGGCGCGGCGGTCGTTGGTGAGCAGCCCGAGGCCGTACTCCAGCTCCGGGAAGTCCGCGAGCTCCCTGGACACGTCGTGCGAGCACCACCAGGTGACGCCCCACAGGTCCGGGCAGTCCAGCGCGGCGGCCACGGTGGCCTCGGTGAACCGCGCCGCGTGCTCGGGCGGGACCAGCGGCGCGGGGGCCCCGACCTCCTGGAGCCACACCGGACGGCGCGGATCCGCGGCCCAGGCCTTGGACAGCTCGATCAGGTACGCGGCGTGCTGCTCGGTGGCCGTCCCAGTACGGCCGTGGCGCTGCGCGGTGCCGTTGAACACCCACGAGTGCACGGCGGTGGCCCCGCCGATCCGGGCCGCCTGGGCGGGGGTGAAGGGGTGGCCCTCCCGGTACCAGGCGGCGTCGTACTCGGCGTGCAGGTGCAGCCGTCCCGGCGCGCCCCGCTCGCAGGCGGCGAGCATCCGTTCCAGCCAGCGGGCGGCCTGTGCCGGGGTGATCCGGTCGGGGTCGGGGTGGGGGGCGTCGGAGAACTGGTTGATCTCGTTGCCGACGGTCATGCCCAGGAAGTTGGGCCGGTCGGCGAGGGCGGCGGCCAGGGTGCGCAGGTACTCCTCCTGTCCGGCCACGACCTCCGGGTCGGTGAAGATGCCGCGCCGGTGCCAGGTCCCGGTCCAGGCGGGCAGGAAGTCGAAGCTGGACAAGTGCCCCTGGAGACCGTCCACGTTGACGTCGAGGCCGCGCTCGGCGGCCGCGTCGGCGAGCGCCACGAGCTGTTCGACGGCACGCGGCCGGATCAGGGTGCGGTTCGGCTGGAACACCGGCCACAGGGGGAACACCCGCACGTGGTCCAGACCGAGCGCGGCGATGGAGTCGAGGTCGGCCCTGACCTCGTCGAGGTCGAAGTCCAGCCAATGGTGGAACCAGCCCCGGGTCGGGGTGTAATTCGCGCCGAAACGCAGGGTTCGGGGGGCCGCCTGGTGCATGAAAGGTCCTGGAGTTCAGGGGAATTCACCGGATGCGCATAAGCTGCCGCGCCCCGTCGGGGAAGTCAACAGGGCCTTCACGGCCGCCATTCCGATCACCGCGCGTGCGGTGCTGCTTAAGCGCTTCAGTCCCGTTGACAGAAGGGCTGTGGGTGAGGAACCTGAGTGCGCTAATGCGGTTTAGTGGATTCGTCTTCGGCCGCATGAGGAAGGGTGCACAAATGGACAGCGGTATTTCGGTCACGTCCGTGACCACCCCGGCCCTTTTCGTCGGCCCGCCCGCATCCCCCGTGCAGGCGGTACGGATCCGCGTCCGCGGACGCCGCCCCGCAGGCCCGTTGCACGTCACCGTGCACGGCCCCGGCCTGCACACCCCGCACCCCCGCCTGTTGCGCGCCGACACCGCCGAGGAGCGCGCCGGCGAAGCCGCCGGGTCCACCGCCGGGTCCACCGCCGAGGCCGGCGTCGAGGTCGGCGTCCACACCGCCGGCGCACCGCCCGGCACCCGGATCCCGGCCACCGCCCGCGTCGCCACCCCCGACGGACGGACCCTGGCCGAGCTCCCGTTCACCCTCACCGTCGCCGAACCCGGCTGGACCGTGCGGCTCGTCCCGCACTTCCACTACGACCCCCTGTGGTGGAACACCCAGGCCGCCTACACCGCCCTGTGGGACGCCCCGCCCGCACCCGGCGCGCCCCGGCCCGCCTGGGAATACGTCGGAGTCCCCGCCTTCACCCTGGTCCCGCTCCACCTCCAACAGGCCCGCGACGACCCCGCGTACCACTTCGTCCTCTCCGAGACCGACTACCTCAAGCCGTACTGGGACGCCCACCCCGAGGACCGCGCCGAACTGCGCGCCCTGATCGCCGAGGGCCGCCTGGAGATCGTCGGGGGCACCTACAACGAGCCCTCCACCACCCTCACCTCCGCCGAGAGCACCGTCCGCAGCGCCGTCCACGGACTGGCCCTGCACCGCGCCGCCCTCGGCGCCGACCCGCGCACCGCCTGGCAGCTCGACGTGTTCGGCCACGACCCCTCCTTCCCCGCCCTGATGGCCGGCTGCGGCCTCGACTCCGCCGTCCTTGCCCGCGGCCCCCACCACCAGTGGGGCCCGATGATGGACGCCTGGGGCGAGGCCCTGCGACCGCCCGCCGCGATGCAACTGCCCGCCGAGTACGAGTGGATCGCGCCCGGCGGCCAGGGCCTGCTGCTGCACTACCTGCCCGCGCACTACTCCGCCGGCTGGCCCTCCCACCGGGCGCCGGACGCCGGAGCCGCCGCCGAACGGCTGCTGGAGCTCTACGAACTGCTGCGCCCCGCCGCCGCCACGAAGAACGTCCTGATCCCGATGGGCACCGACTTCTCCTGGCCGCACCGCTGGGGCCTGGAGGTCCAGCACGCCTGGAACCGCCGCTACCGCTGGCCGCGCATGGAGCACTCCGGTCCGCGCGCCCACTTCGACGCCGTCCGGGCCGAACTCGCCGCACGGGGCGAGCGGCCGCTGCCCGTGACCCGGGAGATGGGCCCCGTCTACACCGGCAAGGACGTCAGCTACGCCGATGTGAAACAGGCCCACCGCGCCGCCGAGAACCTCCTGGAGCAGGCCGAGGTCTTCGCCGCGCTCGCCTGCGCCGAGGGGCTGATGACCCACCCCGGCCACACCCTCGCCAAGGCGTGGCGGCACCTGCTGCACGCCGCCCACCACGACGCCGTCACCGGGACCTTCTCCGACCAGGTCTACCTGGATCTCCTTCCCACCTGGCGAGAGGCCCACGAACTGGCGGGCGCCGTGCGGGAGGAGGCGCTGGCCGCGCTCACCGCCGCCGCCGACACCCGCGGCCCCGGCCCGCTCGCCGTGACCGTGCACAACCCGCTGTCGTGGACCCGGACCGATCTCGTGCGGACCCGGGTGGACCTGGCCGCGGTGGGGCTGACCGGTGACGGGGCCGCCCGCCTGGCCGTGCTCGACGCCGAGGGGCGCGCCGCCGCCGTCCACCTGGAGGCCGTGCGGGGCGGGGACGCGCACGTGGTCTTCCTCGCCGCGGACGTGCCCCCGCTCGGCCACCGCACCTGGTGGCTGGCGGCCTCGCCGGAGCCGCTCTCCGGCGGGTGGGGGCCCGCGGCCGGTACCGCGATCGAGAACGGCCTCTTCCGCGCCGAGGCGGACCCGGAGCGCGGCGGCGGCCTCACCCGGCTGCTCCACCGGCCCACCGGGCAGGAGGTCCTCACCCCCGGCGAGGTGGACGAGCTGGTCGTCCAGGAGGAGCACGCGCAGCACCCGTACTTCGGCGAGGGGCCCTGGCACCTGCTGCCCAAGGGGCCCGGCACCGGTTCGGGCGGCGCGCCCGCGCGGTCCTGCCGGGCGCAGCGGGGGCCGCTGGGCTCGCGGATCGTTTCCGAGGGGCGGACCGGTCCCGTCCGCTGGACCCGAGTGACCACCCTGTGGGACGGCCTGGACCGCGTCGAACTGACCACCCGCGTCGACTTCGAGGGCAGTGACACGCTGCTGCGGCTGCGGATACCCGCCGACGTGCCCGGGGCGCTGCCGGTCGCGGAGACCGCCGCCGCGGCCGTCGGACGCGGCTTCGCCTTCCCGGAGGCGGACGCCGGGGTCGACCACACCCGGGCGCCGTGGACCCTGGACAGCGCCTGCCTGAACTGGTTCGCCCTGTCGGCGCCCATCACCGGGCCGGGGGACGGCGGCGGTGCCGACGGTGCCGGCCGGGCGTTGGGGGCCTGCGAGATCGTGCTGCCGGAGGGCGTGGATCCGCCCGGCCTGCGGGAGCTCGTCACCGCCCTGGGGCGCCTCGGCGTCACGGCCACCCCGACCCGGCCCGGCGGGCCGCGCTGGGGCGACCTGGCGGTGGACAGCAGCCTTCCGGACTTCCGCATCGCGCTCGGGGGCCCCGGGCGGAACCCCTTCACGGCGACGGTGCTGGCCTCGGCCGGTCCCGCGTACGGGCGTGCGCTACGGGAGCACGCGCGGGCCTGGATCCCCGCCCGGGCCCCGCTGCGGGAGCTGTGGGTGCCCGGCTGCGACCTGACCGGCCCGCGCGACCTGCCGGTGCTCGTGCACACCGGGCCGCCGGGGCGGCTGGCCGCGGACCTGACCACGACGGGCCGCCTGGCTCCACCGCCGCCGGCTCGTTCCGGCGACCGCCCCGGAGCCGTCGCGCGGTCCGCGGCGGCCGGCGGGGCCCCGGTGGCCGGAGCGCGCGAAGTGCCGTACGCGGGACGGACGGTCGGGGTCCTCGTCCGCGGGACGCCCAGCTTCGCGATCGACACCCGCGGCCGTCTCCACAGCACCCTGCTGCGCTCCTGCACCGGCCGCCCCAGCGGGGAGTGGATGGACCCGCCCCGCCGCACCACCCCCGACGGCAGCTCCTTCCAGCTCCAGCACTGGACCCACGTCTTCGAACACGCCCTGGTCGCCGGCCGCGGAGACTGGCGGGAGACCGATCTGCCGCGCCGCGGACGGGAGTTCAACAAGCCGCTGACCGCCGTGACGGCCGCCCCGGGCCCCGGGCCGCGTCCGCCCGCCCGGTCCCTCCTCGCAGTGGAACCGGCCGACCGGATCCTCGTCGAGGCGGTGAAGAGGGCCGAGGGCGGCGCGGACCTCGCCGTCAGGCTGCGCGAGACCCACGGCCGCCCGGCCTTCCCGGTCGTGGCCCGGTCACCGGAGCCGGAGGGCGGCGCCGTCGAGGCCGACCTCCTGGACCGGCCGCTGGGCCCCTTCGGCGGCCGCGTCGACGGCGCCGCCACGACCACCCTGCTGCTCCCCACCCCCTCCGGCATGCCCGCGCGCACCGGCGAACGCGAGCCGATCCAGCCCGTGTTCAGCCGCTACTGGCTCCACAACACCGGAACGGCCCCGCTCGGCGACGCCCCCTGGACGGTGACCTGCCGGGGAACCCCCGCCGACGCCACCGTCACCGTTGCCGCGCACGGGGCCGCGGCCGGCCCCGTCGCCCTGGAGGTCCGCGCCCCCGACGGCTGGCGGCCCGCCTGGACCCGCCGCACCCTGGAGCTCCCGCCGGGCGGCCACGCCCGGATCCCCCTCACCGTGCGGCCCGACCCCGGCGCGGCCCCGGGGGAGCACCTGGTCCGGGTCCTCGCCGCCACCCCGGAGGGGGAGTTCGAGGACGTCCTCACCGTCACCGTCCCCGGCGGCCCGGTTCCCGCCCGGCTCTGGGTCCGGGTCATCGGGCCCGCGGTCACCGTGGCCCCGGGCGCGCGGGTCCGCGTACGGGTCCGGGTCGGCAGCACCGGGATCCGCAGCGCCCTCACCGGTACCGCGTACCTCGCCTCCCCGTACGGCACCTGGCGGCTCGCCGGGCCCGCCGCGCAGCCCCTGTGCGTGCGGCCGGACCGCCCCGCCGAGCCCTCGTTCGAGATCGCCCCGCCCCTCACCACCGCCCCCGGGAGGTACTGGCTGGCGGTGAAAGCGGCCTGTCAGGGCAGGATCGCGTACGGTCCGCCCATCGCAGTCCACGTCACCGAGGGATGAGGCAGGCATGGCCCGCAGACCCACCATCAAGGACATCGCCCGCCGGGCCGGTGTGTCCGAGAGCGCCGTCTCCTTCGCGCTCAACGGCCGCCCCGGGGTGTCCGAGCAGACCCGTGCCCGGGTCCGCAGGGTCGCCGAGGAGCTCGGCTGGCAGCCCAACAGCGCGGCCCGCGCCCTGTCCGGCGAGCGTTCCGGCGCCGTCGGCCTGGTCCTGGCCCGTCCCGCGCACACCCTCGGCGTCGAGTCCTTCTTCCTCCAACTGGTCTCCGGCATCCAGGAGGTGCTCTCCGCCGAACGGATCGCGCTGCTCTTCCAGGTGGTCGAGGACATCGACGCCGAATGCGCCGTCCACCGCCGCTGGTGGGCCGAACGCCGCGTGGACGGGGTCCTCGTCGTGGACCCGCGTACGAGGGACCCGCGCCCGGAACTCCTCGCCGGACTCGGCCTGCCCGCGGTCCTGATCGGCGGCGACGGCGACGGCGAAGGCGAAGGCGACGGAGGCGAAAGCGGGGGCGAGAGCGGGGGCGAGAGCGGCGGCGAGAGCGGCGGCCGGCCGGCCGTCTCCCGCGTCTGGGCCGACGACTCCCGCGCCATGACCGAGGTCCTGGACCACCTCCACGGGCTCGGCCACCGCCGCATCGTCCACATCGCGGGCCTGCCCGGCCTGGCCCACACCGCCCGCCGCATCGCCGCGCTGCGCGCCGAGGCCGAACGGCTCGGACTCCCGGCGGGGCAGGTGCGTTCCGTGCCCACCGACTACTCCGACACCGAGGGCGCCGCCGCCACCCGCCGGGTCCTCGCCGAACCGGAGCCGCCCACCGCCCTCGTCTACGACAACGACGTGATGGCGGTGGCGGGCAGCGCCGTCGCCGCCGAGCTGGGCATCCCCGTCCCCGGCCGGCTCTCGATCGTGGCCTGGGACGACTCCGCCCTGTGCCGGGTCACCCACCCCCGCCTGACCGCCCTGGTCCGCGACACCGCCGGATTCGGCAGGCTCGCCGCCGAGGAACTCCTGGCCGTCCTGGCCGGTGGTCCGCCCCGCGCCCGGGAGAGCGAGCTGCCCCGGCTCGAACCCCGCGAGAGTACGTCCCCGCCACCGGCCGCATACTGAAATCCGACCCTTCTCAGGAGCGCCCACCGTGACCAGCCCCACCTCAGCCTTCCCCGCGCCCCGCACCGTCGCCGCGGCCACAGGACCGACCGTGGCGATCGACATCGGCGGCACGAAGATCGCCGGGGCCCTGGTCCACCCCGACGGCAGCATGACCGCCGTCACCCGCCGCCCGACCCCGCGCGCCGGCGACGCCGAAGCGGTCATGGCGGCCGTCGGCGAGGTCGTCGCGGACCTGTCCGGAGCCCCGATGTGGGAGCAGACCGTACGGTGCGGCATCGGGAGCGCGGGCCCGGTGGACACGTCCCGGGGCACGGTGAGCCCGGTCAACATCGGTGCCTGGCGCGGTTTCCCCGTACAGGACCGGGTCGCCGCCGAACTGCGGGCGCGCGGCGCCCGGATCCCGGTCGTCCTGGCGGGCGACGGAGTGGCGATGACGGCCGCGGAACACTGGCTCGGCGCGGCCCGGGGCCACGCCAACGCCCTGTGCATGGTGGTCTCCACCGGTGTCGGCGGCGGCCTGATCCTGAACAACCAACTCCACACCGGCCCCACCGGCAATGCCGGTCACATCGGCCACATCAGCGTCGCCTTCGACGGGGAGCCGTGCGCCTGTGGAGGCCGCGGCTGCGTCGAATCCCTGGCCTCGGGCACGGCCATCGCCCGCTGGGCCCGGGAGCAGGGCTGGACCGGCCCCGACCCGACGGCGGCCGGCGTGGCAGCGTCCGCCGAAGCCGGCGACCCGGTGGCCCTGGCCGCCTTCGACCGGGCCGGCCGCGCCCTGGCGGCCGCCATCGCCGCCACCGCGACCCTGGTCGAGACCGACATCGCCGTCATCGGAGGCGGCGTCGCCGCCAGCGGGGACACCCTCTTCGAACCGGTCCGGCGCCACCTGGCCTCGTACGCGACCCTGTCCTTCGTCCGGGACCTGCGGGTCGTCCCGGCCGCACTGGGCACCCACGCCGGGCTGATCGGGGCGGCCGCCGCCGCGATGATGCTGCTGCCCGGCGGCGGTGCCGCTACGGCTTGACGGAGCGGTAGTACCGCCGGGCCCCCTCGTGCAGGTCCAGCGGGTCCGTGTAGATCGCCGTCCGCAGGTCCACCAGCTGCGCCGCGTGCACCTCGTGCCCGATCCGGTCGCGGCTGAGGATCACCGTGCGGGTGAACTGCTCCGTCAGCGCCGCGCTGGTGTCCTCGCGGGTCACCAGCAGGTTCGGCACCGCCAGGGTGGCCACCGACGAGGTGTTGCGGGCCCGCGCGTACGCGTCCTGCGGCATCACGGCGGGGCGGTAGTACCGGGCGGGGCTCCCGCTGGCCTGGAGCCGCTCCACCAGATCGCCCAGCTGCACGAGCCGGATGTCGAAACGCTCCGACAGCTCGCGCACCGCGTTCGTCGGCAAGCCGCCCGACCAGAAGAAGGCGTCGATCCGGCCCGCTTCCAGCTCCGCCGGCATGGTGTCGATGCCGATCGAGACCGGCGTGATGTCCTTCGCCGGGTCCAGCTTCGCCGCCGTCAGCAGCCGCTCCGATATCAGCCGGACCCCCGAACCGTCCTGGCCCACCGCGACCCGCTTGCCGCGCAGGTCGCGGGCCGACTGCACGGGGGAGCCGGCGGGCACCACCAGCTGTACGTAGTCGTCGTAGAGCCGGGCGACCCCGCGCAGCCGCGACGCGCCCGGTTTGCCGTCCAGCCGGTACTTGGACACCGCGTCCGCCGTCGCCACCGTGAAGTCGGCCTTCCCGTCGGCCACCCGCTGGAGGTTCTGCTGCGATCCCTCACTGGTCTCCAGCCGCACCTTGACCCCGGGCAGGTCGCTCGCGAGCGCCTGCTCCAGCAACTGGCCGTAGCGGTGGTAGACGCCCGTGCGGACGCCCGTGCTGAAGGTCAGGTCCCCCTTCAGCTTCGGCTGCCCGAAGGGGTTCAGCCACCAGAGCAGTGCCGCGAGCACACCGACCACGGCGACCAGGCCCTGGAGGGCGCGGCGCCGGGAGATACGGGGAGGTACGCGGAACATGCGGGCGATCCTGCCACCCGCCCGGCGTCCTGTCACGGGGCGCCCGCCCCGCCCCCTCCCCGGGCCCCCGTCCTGCCCGGCTCCGCCTCCCCACCACGCTCCGCCACCCCGATCCCCCGCCCGGCACCGCTCCCACCCGGCAGGGGGCCGTCCTTTCGCCACACGGCCCCGGGCCCCGGGGAATTCGGGTCCGGGCCGGCCGGGCGTCGTCCGCCAAGCCCGTCCCGGCGCCGGCGCCGCCCCGTTCGGCACCCCCCCGGCGGCGCTAGGGATCAGCAGGGGCCCGCGTGGCGCGCGGGCCCCGGACGGTCCGTGCCCGGACGGTCCGTGTCCGGACGGTCCGTGTCCGGACGGTCCGTGTCCGGACGGTCCGTGTCCGGACGGTCCGTGTCCGGACGGTCCGTGTCCGGACGGTCCGTGTCCGGAC
>NZ_JBGWAB010000197.1:0-9530 GCF_041862025.1 Streptomyces sp. AB3(2024) | reverse complement strand
GCACCGGAGGGGGCGCTGCTGCGCACCGGCATGGGCCCGCGCGCGGCCGAGCGCGCCCTCACCCGGGCCCTGGGCCGGCCGGGCATGGAGCGGGCCGCCGTCCTGGCGACCGGCTTCTGCGCCGGCCTCGTTCCCGGGATGCACCCCGGCGACCTGGTCGTCGCCGAGGAGACCAGGGACCCGCGCGGGGTGGTCGCCTGTACCGGTACCGCCCTCCTCGCCGAGGCACTGGCCCGGGCGGTGCCCGGCCGGACCGTGCACCTCGGCGCACTGACCGGATCCGACCACGTCGTCCGCGGGCAGGAGCGCGCGCAGTTGCGCGCCACCGGTGCCATCGCGGTCGACATGGAGTCCGCGGCCACCCTGTGGACCGCACACGGGGGCGCCGACCGTCCCCTTGCGGCCGTCCGGGTGATCGTGGACGCTCCGGAGCACGAGCTCGTCCGTATCGGCACGGTGCGCGGTGGAATATCGGCCTTCCGCGTGCTGCGTGCCGTACGGCCCGCGTTCCATGACTGGCACCGTTCGTTGCTGCTCCCCAGGAGGTGAGCCAGATGGCCATGCCGTTGCGACAGTCCATCAGGGTCGGGACCTATCTTCTCGAACAGAAGCTCCGCAAGCGCGAGAAGTTCCCGCTGATCGTCGAGCTGGAGCCGCTCTACGCGTGCAACCTGGCCTGTGAGGGGTGCGGGAAGATCCAGCATCCGGCGGGGGTGCTCAAGCAGCGCATGCCCGTCGCCCAGGCGGTCGGCGCCGTCCTGGAGTCCGGCGCCCCGATGGTGTCCATCGCGGGCGGCGAGCCCCTGATGCACCCGCAGATCGACGAGATCGTGCGGCAGCTCGTGGCCAGGCGGAAATACGTCTTCCTCTGCACCAACGCGATGCTGCTCCGCAAGAAGATCGAGAAGTTCACCCCCTCCCCGTATTTCGCCTTCGCCGTCCACATCGACGGGCTGCGCGAACGCCACGACGAATCCGTGGCCAAGGAAGGAGTCTTCGACGAAGCCGTGGCGGCCATCAAGGAGGCCAAGCGCCGCGGATTCCGGGTCACCACCAACTCCACCTTCTTCAACACCGACACACCCCAGACGATCATCGAGGTGCTGAACTACCTCAACGACGACCTCAAGGTCGACGAAATGATGATCTCGCCCGCCTATGCCTACGAAAAGGCACCCGACCAGGAACACTTCCTGGGCGTCGAACAGACCCGGGAACTCTTCAAGAAGGCCTTCGCCGGAGGCAACCGGCTGCGCTGGCGGCTCAACCACTCCCCGCTCTTCCTCGACTTCCTCGAAGGCAAGGCGGATTTCCCCTGCACCGCCTGGGCCATTCCGAACTACTCCCTCTTCGGCTGGCAGCGCCCCTGCTACCTGATGAGCGACGGCTACGTGCCCACGTACCGGGAGCTGATCGAGGACACCGACTGGAGCAAGTACGGCCGGGGCAAGGACCCGCGCTGCGCGAACTGCATGGCGCACTGCGGCTACGAGCCCACCGCCGTCCTCGCCACCATGGGGTCCCTCAAGGAGTCCCTGCGCGCGGCCCGGGAGACGATCGGCGGCAACCGGGCCGCCTCGTCATGACGTCCGCGCCCGGAGGGGGCAAGGGCTTCGACCTCACCGCGCTGCTGGCCGAGCGCGGCGGGGAGCGCTACGAGCTGCACGCCCGCCACCTCAACCACCAGCTGCCCCGGATGCTGCGCACCATCGGCTTCGACAAGGTCTACGTGCGGGCCGAGGGCGCCCACTTCTGGGACGACGAGGGCAACGACTACCTCGACATGCTGGCCGGGTTCGGCGTGATGGGCCTGGGCCGGCACCACCCCGTCGTGCGCCGGGCCCTGCACGACGTGCTGGACGCCCAGCTCGCCGACCTGACCCGCTTCGACTGCCAGCCGCTGCCCGGACTGCTGGCCGAGAAGCTCCTCGGCCACAGCCCCCACCTGGACCGGGTCTTCTTCGGGAACAGCGGCACCGAGGCCGTCGAGACCGCCCTGAAGTTCGCCCGCTACGCCACCGGCCGGCCCAGGATCCTCTACTGCGACCACGCCTTCCACGGGCTCACCACGGGCTCGCTGTCGGTCAACGGGGAGGGCGGCTTCCGCGATGGTTTCGCCCCGCTGCTGCCCGACACGAAGATCGCGATGGGGGACCTGGACGCCCTGGAGGCGGAGCTCCGGCGCGGGGACGTCGCCGCCCTGATCGTCGAGCCGGTCCAGGGCAAGGGCGTGCTCGCCGCCCCGCCCGGGTACCTGCGCGCCGCACAGGAACTGCTGCACCGCCACAAGGCGCTGCTCATCGCGGACGAGGTCCAGACCGGCCTCGGCCGGACGGGCGATTTCTACGCGTACCAGCACGAGCCGGGCGTGGAACCGGACCTGGTGTGCGTGGCCAAGGCCCTCTCCGGCGGCTACGTCCCCGTCGGGGCGACCCTCGGCAAGGACTGGATCTTCCAGAAGGTCTACTCCTCCATGGACCGGGTGCTGGTGCACTCCGCCAGCTTCGGCTCCAACGCGCAGGCGATGGCGGCGGGGCTGGCGGTCCTCGCCGTCATGGACGACGAGCGGGTGGTGGCCAACGCCCGCGCGACGGGCGACCTGCTGCGCGGGCGGCTCGCGGCGCTGGTGGACGAGTACGAGCTGCTGCACGAGGTGCGCGGGCGCGGCCTGATGATCGGCATCGAGTTCGGCCGGCCGTCCTCCCTGGGGCTGCGCAGCCGCTGGGCCGTGCTCCAGGCGGCCCGCAAGGGGCTGTTCGCGCAGATGGTCGTGGCGCCGCTGCTCAACCGGCACCGGATCCTGACCCAGGTCTCCGGCGACCATCTGGAGGTCATCAAGCTCATCCCGCCGCTGATCGTGGACGAAGGGGACGTGGACCGGTTCGTCGGGGCGTTCCGTGAGGTCATGGACGAAGCGCACGGCGGGGGCGGCCTGATGTGGGACTTCGGCAGGACCCTGGTCAAGCAGGCGGTCGGCAACCGCTGAGCAGCGAACCGCCGAGCGTGCGGCGGGGGCCGTGCGGCGGCCTCCGCCACTGCCCCCGCCACTGCCCCCGCCACTGCCCCCGCCACTGCCCCCGCCGCACTGCCCCCGCCACGGCCCCTGCCGGGCCTCAGTCGGCGAGGAGCCGGTCGCGCAGCCGGTCCAGCGTGGCGGGCGCGAGGCCGAGGCCCTCGGCGAGGTAGCCGTCCACCCCGCCCCACCGGCCGTCGATGGTGTCGAACGCCGCGAGCAGGTACTCGGCGCGCGCCTCGAACAGCGGGGCCAGCAGCTCCATGACCTCGGGGGAGCGGTCCTCGGGCGCGTCGCCGCCGCGCCGGACGCGGTAGCGGTTGTGCGGGGCGTTGGACTCCAGGTAGTCGGCCACGATCGCGTCGCGCGGGACGCCCAGGGCGAGCAGGGTGACGGCGATCGACAGTCCCGCGCGGTCCTTGCCCGCGGCGCAGTGCATCAGCGCCGGGACGCTGTCCTCGGCGAGCGCGTGCACCACCCGGCCGTGCTCGGCGGTGCGGGTGCGGATGATCGTCCGGTACGAGTCCCTCATGCGGGTGGCCGCCTTGCCGTCGCCCAGGACGGTGCGGAGCCGGGCGAGGTCCCCGTCGCGGACCATCTTCCAGAACTCCCGCCCGTCGGCCGGATCCGACAGCGGGATGTTCACGTTGCGCACGCCCGCCAGCTCGACGTCCGGGCCCTCCAGGGCCTGGTCGGCTCCGTTGCGGAAGTCGAAGACGGTGTGCAGCCCGAGGGATTCGAGGAACTCCGTATCGGTTTCGGTGGCATGTGCGAGATGTCCGCTTCGGAACAGTCGTCCTGGCCTGACCCTCCGTCCGTCGGCGGTCGACAGGCCGCCCAGGTCGCGGAAATTGCGCACTCCGGAGAGCCCGTGCTCCGGCTCCGGGCCGCTCGGCGGGGGCTGGGGTATCTGCTGGGTCATGTGCGCTCCTCCGCGTGTCCTGCGTGTCCGAATTGCTCTGGTTGGGAACAACTTGCCATGGGTGGAGGCGAGATCGCGCCAGGCCCCGTGAGCCAGATCATACGGTGACCGTCCGTGCCTGATCGCGAAATCCGAATTCCCTTGCCAGGGCGGCTGTTGCCGCGGGGGAATGGACGGAGGGTGACGGGAATTCCGTTGATCCCTCATTCCTGCTATTCCGTCAGGGAATTCACGGCTTGTTGTGCGCACTCCCGCTGGATTACCTTCGCGATCGATCCGGGTGGACCGCCTCATCCTGCCGCCACCCGGGAACCGCACCCGACCATCGACGCGCGCGGCAGGAGCGGGGGAACCAGGTAAGTCGCCGTTCCGGATCATTTCCGGGCGGCTCGGGGTGAAGCCGTACGCGTGTTCCACGGGTGCGGCCGGACATCTCCAGTCCGAACCCGACAGCTCACCTCGCAGGCGCCGGAGAGGAATTCGTCATGCCCGCAAAGGGTAAGCACCGCCGTCCGAAGTCCCGTTCCCTGTCCCGCGGCCTCGCCGTGGCCGGCACCGGTGGCGCCGCCCTCGCGCTGCCGCTGACGGTCGCCGCCGGCGCCCACGCCGCCACCCCGGCCGCTCCGCCCGCGCAGGTGCCCCAGGCCCTCCGGGCCCCCGTCGCCGTTCCGGCCTCGGCCCCCTCCGCCGCTCAGGCCGTCTACACCGTCGTGCCGGGCGACTACCTGTCGAAGATCGCTGCGGAGCGCCACCTCCAGGGCGGCTGGGAGCGGCTCTACGCGGACAACCGCGAGGCCGTCGGCGCGAACCCCTCCCTCATCCACCCGGGCCTCCGGCTGACCCTGGGCGGCCGCGCCGGGACCCCCGCGCCGAAGGCTCCTGAGGCCGCGGCCGAGGAATCCTCCAGCGGGACTCCGGCGGCCGACGAGGCACCGTCCGCGGCCGGCGGGGGCACCGCCGACGGCGCCGCCGCGACCCCCGCACCGGAGTCCGGTGCCTCGCGCGGACCGGCGGCCAAGACCCCCGACCGGAGCCCGGCGCCCCCCGCGCCCGCGGCCCCCGCTGCTTCCGCGGCCCCCGCGAACGGTTCCGGTTTCGTCGCCCCGGTCGACGGCGGCACCTCCACCCCGTACCACCAGAGCGGCAGCATGTGGTCCTCCGGTTACCACACCGGCGTCGACTTCATCGCGAGCACCGGCACCACCGTCAAGGCGGTCGGCGCGGGCACGGTGGTTTCCGCAGGCTGGGGAGGCGCGTACGGCAACGAGGTCGTCATCCGCCACGCCGACGGCAAGTACTCCCAGTACGGCCACCTCTCCCAGCTGTCCGTCTCGGTGGGACAGAGCGTCACCGCCGGACAGCGCATCGGCCTCTCCGGCGCCACCGGCAACGTGACGGGCCCGCACCTCCACTTCGAGATCCGCACCGGCCCGTCCTACGGCTCGGACATCGACCCGCTGGCCTACCTCCGCTCCAAGGGCGTGAACGTCTGACGGGAGCCGCGGCAGCGGCACGGACACGCGCGGGGCCGGGACCTGAGGGGGGTCCCGGCCCCACGTGTACTTATTCCTTATCCCCCGCGTGGTATAGATCACGGTCCGTCAACCCCTCATTACGTTGGCGTAGGTTGGTGACGGGGGTGAAGGATGTCGTCCCGTGGCAGCGACGAAGACGAACCTCAAGACCATCGGCTCGTACGCGGCGATCGGGGACAGCTTCACCGAAGGCGTGGGGGACCCGGGACCCGGGGACTCCTATCTCGGCTGGGCGGACCGGCTCGCCGTCCTCCTGGCCGATCAGCGCGACGAGCACGACTTCCGGTACGCGAACCTCGCGGTGCGGGGCAAGCTCCTCGACCAGATCGTGGCCGAACAGGTGCCCAGAGCCAAGGGCCTCGCCCCGGACCTGGTCACCTTCTGTGCGGGCGGCAACGACATCATCCGGCCGGGCAGTGACCCGGACGACGTGGCGGAACGGTTCGAGGCGGCGGTGGCCGACCTCACCGGGGCCGTCGGCCTCGTCATGATCACCACCGGCTTCGACACCCGGGGCGTCCCCGTCCTCAAGCACCTGCGGGGCAAGGTCGCGACGTACAGCGCGCACGTACGCGCCATCGCCGACCGCTACGACTGCCCGGTCCTCGACCTCTGGTCGCTGAAGTCGGTGCAGGACCGCCGTGCCTGGGACGGCGACCGGCTGCACCTCTCGCCCGAGGGCCACACCCGTGTCGCGCTCCGCGCCGCACAGGTCCTCGGCTACGAGGTCCCCGCCGACCCGGACCAGCCGTGGCCGCCCACCCCGCCGCGCGGATCGGTGGACGTCACCCGGGACAACATCCAGTGGGCGCGCGAGCACCTCGTGCCCTGGATCGGCCGCCGGCTGCGCGGCGAGTCCTCCGGCGACCACGTCGAGGCCAAGCGCCCGGACCTGCTGCCGCTCTAGCGGACCCGTGGGGGAAGGGCTGCCGGGGGCGCCCGCCGGGAGACCGGCACGGGAGGCCGGCGCAGGGGCCCGGGGGGAGGTCGGCCGGGAGATCCGGCCGACACGCGGGCCGTACGCGGAATCCTCGGGGGCCGGTGCGCGTTGGGATGGTCGTAGTCGTAGACCGTCCCACCGTCCTGCACCTTTGGAGGTGCCTTGACCGGCTCCCTTCCCTTGCGTCCCCGGCTGCGCGCCCTGCGGCCCGAAGCCTTCGGCGCGGACCCCTCCGGCGCACGGCTGGAGCGGATCCTGCGCTCGCCGAACTTCGCCGACGGCGTCTTCCAGAACCCCGTGGGCGCACGGACCAGGCCCTCCGGGTCGATGGTCGAGTTCGCCAAGATCTACTTCCACAAGGAGCAGCGGGTACGGCGCAACCCGGGCGCCCCCATCCCGGTGTACCCCACCACCCTCGCCGAGCTGGGGAAACCGCCGGTCAGCGGGCTGCGTCTGACCTGGATGGGGCATTCCAGCGTGCTCACCGAGATCGACGGGCGCAGGGTGCTCTTCGACCCGGTCTGGGGCGAGCGCTGCTCCCCCTTCCCGTTCGCCGGGCCCAAGCGGCTGCACCCGGTCCCCGTGCCGCTGGCCTCCCTCGGCGAGGTCGACGTCGTGGTGATCTCCCACGACCACTACGACCACCTCGACCTGCCCACCATCAAGGCACTGGCCGGCACGGACACCGTCTTCGCCGTCCCGCTCGGCGTCGGCGCGCACCTGGAGCGCTGGGGAGTGGCACCGGACCGGCTGCGCGAGCTCGACTGGAACGAGACGACCGAGGTCGCCGGTCTCTCCCTCACGGCCACCCCGGCCCGCCACTTCTGCGGCCGCGGGCTGCGCAACCAGCAGTTCACCCTCTGGGCCTCCTGGGTCGTGACGGGCGGGGAACACCGGATCTTCCACAGCGGGGACACCGGCTACTTCCCCGGCTTCAAGGAGATCGGCGCCGCGCACGGCCCCTTCGACGCGACGATGATCCAGATCGGCGCCTACTCCGAGTACTGGCCGGACATCCACATGACCCCCGCTGAGGGGATCCAGGCCCACCTCGACCTCCAGGGCGGACTCCCGCACGGGACGATGCTGCCGATCCACTGGGGCACCTTCAACCTGGCCCCGCACCCGTGGGACGAGCCCGGCGAGGGGACCGTCGCCGCCGCGGGGGCGGCCGGGGCGGCCGTCGCCCTGCCGATCCCGGGCCAGCCCTTCGAACCGGGCGCGGCCGACGCCCCGGACCAGGCCTGGTGGCGCCCCTTCGTGGCCGCGCCCCCGGCCCCGGTGACGGCCACCTCCGTACGGGCGCGGCCCGCGGCCGCTCCCGTCGCCCCGGCACCGGCCGGACAGGGCGAGCCGGAGGCCGTGGGGGCGTAGCGGACCGTGGGGCCCGGGGGCCGGTCGGACGCCCGGGCTCCCGGGGTTCGTCGGGAGCGCGGGCCGGGCGGCGTACGCCCCCCCCGGCCGTGCCGGGGTACGCGCTCCCGGCGCATTCGGCCTCTCGTACGAGCGCTCCATCGGGAGCGGGAAGCAGCCCGCCGAAGTTCCCCAACTGGGCGTCAGGGGCGGGAGCATGCGGTCTAGCGTGGGTATCCGGTGATCAATACCGGGCCCCGGGACCGCCGGTGGCCGGGCCCCACGTACCGAGGACGCCGATGTCCGGATTCCGCGCCGCCCGCCACGCCCCGTCGAGCCACGCTGTCACCGGACCCGGCCGGCAGATACGCCCCCAGCTGCTGCGCGCCGCCGTACTGCCCACGCTCGCCGCCGGGCTCAGCGGCACCGCCGCGGTCATCTTCACCCTCCAGCTCGGCGGGGGCGCCGGGGCGCGCGACGCCCGGCTGTGGCCCGTCCTCACCGGCTGCGCCCTGCTCGTCGTCGGCGCCCTCGCCTGCGCCCTGCTCGGCGCGCAGCGGGCGGCCAAGGCCGTGCGCGACCGCTGCGAGGCCCTGCGCCGCTCCAGCGTGCGGGGCCGGCAGGAGCTGCGGACGGCCGCCGAGCGGCTGGAGCGGGGGGAGAGTCCGGGACGGCCGGTGCGCGGAGGGCCGAGCGGTCCGCCGGCGGCCACCGATCCGGCCGGGGTGGACGAGTTCTGGCTGCTCGCGCAGGAGCTGCGCGGCGCCCGGGAACAGGCGCACACGACCCTGCTGCGACTGGCCGTCCCGGCCGCCCCGAGCGACAGCGACCGCAAGGTGGAGGTCTTCGTCAACCTCGCGCGCCGGCTTCAGTCGCTCGTGCACCGCGAGATCTCCCTCCTCGACGAGCTGGAGGACACGGTCGAGGACCCCGATCTGCTCAAGGAGCTCTTCCACGTCGACCACCTCGCCACCCGGATCCGGCGGCACGCCGAGAACCTCGCCGTGCTCGGCGGGGCCGCCTCGCGGCGCCAGTGGACCCGGCCCATCGACCTGAGCGAGGTGCTGCGTTCCTCGGTGGCCGAGGTCGAGCAGTACACACGGGTCAAGGTGGTGCCCCCGGCGGGCGGCACGGTGCGCGGACACGCCGTCGCCGACGTGGTGCACCTGCTGGCCGAACTCGTCGAGAACGCCACGGTGTTCTCCGCCCCCGACACCGACGTCGTGGTGCGGGCGGAGCGGGTCACCGCCGGGATCGCGGTCGAGGTCGAGGACCGCGGACTGGGCATGCCGGCCGGGGAGCAGCACCGCATGAACGCCCTCCTGGGGGACCCCGACCAGGTCAGCGTGCGGCACCTGCTGGCCGACGGGCGGATCGGGCTGTTCGTGGTCTCGGCGCTGGCCCGCCGCCACGGCATCGCCGTCGAGCTGAAGTCCAACATCTACGGCGGGGTGCTCGCCGTACTGGTGCTGCCCCAGGGGCTGCTGGGCGCGGACGCGCCGAGCGGCGCCGACGCGCTGGACGGGTCGCGGGCCACTTCCTGGGGGACCGGCGAGGGCGGCGCGGTGCCTCTGCTGGAACCCGTACGCGTGCACGTGCCGGGCTCCCGGCCGGAGCGGGAGCCCGAGCCGGAGCGGGGGTCCGGCGGGTGGTGGGCGCAGGGGACGGCCTCCGCGGCGGATCCCCCCGCGGGCGGCCCGGTGCCCGCTCCCGTTCCGCCGTCCCCCGTCGGGGCCGCGCCCCCCGGCGCGCCCGCCACGCAGCGGC
>NZ_JBGWAB010000196.1:0-9722 GCF_041862025.1 Streptomyces sp. AB3(2024) | reverse complement strand
GCCGACGCGGCGGCGGGGGGGGGGGGGGGCGCCCCCCCCCCCCCCCCCCCCCCCCCCCCCCCCCCCCCCCACCCCCCGATTGACCCCCACCCCCCCGCCCGCCGCCCCCCCCCCCCCCCCCCAGCGCGACACCCCCCCCCCCCCGCCGGCCGCCGCCGACGAGCCCATCGCCATCGTCGCGATGAGCTGCCGCTACCCCGGCGACGTCCGCACCCCCGAGGACCTCTGGCAGCTCCTCACCGCCGGGGAGGACGGCATCACCCGGCTGCCGGAGAACCGCGGCTGGGACACCGACGCCCTCTACCACCCCGACCCGGAGCACCCGGGCACCTCCTACGCCCGCGAGGGCGGCTTCCTGCACGACGCCGCCGAGTTCGACGCCTCCTTCTTCGGGATCTCCCCGCGCGAGGCCCTCGCGATGGACCCGCAGCAGCGGCTCCTCCTGGAGACCACCTGGGAGGTGTTCGAGCGGGCCGGGATCGCCCCGTCCTCGGTGCGCGGCACCCGGACCGGCGTCTTCGCCGGCGTCATGTACCACGACTACGGCGCCCGCCTGCACGCCGTGCCCGACGGCGTCGAGGGCTACCTCGGCACCGGCAGCTCCAGCAGCATCGTCTCCGGCCGGGTCGCCTACACCTTCGGCCTGGAGGGCCCGGCGGTCACCGTCGACACGGCCTGCTCCTCGTCGCTGGTGGCCCTGCACCTGGCCGCGCAGGCCCTGCGCAACGGCGAGTGCTCCCTCGCCCTGGCGGGCGGCGTGACCGTGATGTTCACGCCCGGTACGTTCATCGAGTTCAGCCGCCAGCGCGGGCTCGCCGCCGACGGCCGCTGCAAGTCCTTCGCGGCCGCCGCCGACGGCACCGGCTGGGGCGAGGGCGCGGGCATGCTCCTCCTGGAGCGGCTCTCCGACGCCCGCCGCAACGGCCACCAGGTCCTCGCGGTCGTCCGCGGCTCCGCAGTCAACCAGGACGGTGCCTCCAACGGCCTGACCGCCCCCAACGGCCCGTCCCAGCAGCGCGTCATCCGCCAGGCCCTCGCCAACGCCCGCCTCACCGGCGCGGACGTCGACGTGGTCGAGGCGCACGGCACCGGCACCACCCTCGGCGACCCCATCGAGGCGCAGGCCCTGCTGGCCACGTACGGTCGCGACCACAGCGAGGACCGGCCGCTGCTGCTGGGCTCGGTGAAGTCCAACCTCGGCCACACCCAGGCCGCCGCGGGCGTCGCCGGCATCATCAAGATGGTCATGGCGATGCGCCACGGCATCGTGCCCAAGACCCTGCACGTCGACGAGCCCACCCCGCACGTCGACTGGTCCGCGGGCGCCGTGTCCCTGCTCACCGAGCAGGTGGAGTGGCCCGCCACCGGGCGTCCGCGCCGGGCCGGCGTCTCCTCCTTCGGCATCAGCGGGACCAACGCGCACGCCGTCATCGAGCAGGCCCCCCAGCCCACCGCCCCGGCCCCCGCCCCCGCGGCGCCCGCCGGCCCGCAGGCCCTCGGACGGCCGGAGGCGGACCCCGCCCCGTACCCGCCCGTGGTCCTGTCGGCCCGGGGCGAGGACGCGCTGCGCGCGCAGGCCCGCCTGCTCCACACCCGCGTCCGCACCGACGCGGACCTGCGCCCCGCCGACCTCGCCCTGTCGCTGGCCACCACCCGCTCGGCCCTGGAACAGCGCGCCGCGCTGGTCGCCGGGGACCGTACGGAGCTGCTGGCCGCGCTGGACGCACTGGCCCGCGGCGAGGACTCGGCCGCCGTCGTGCGGGGGACCGCGCGCGAGCACCAGGTGGCGTTCCTGTTCACCGGGCAGGGAAGCCAGCGCCTCGGCATGGGACGCGAACTGCACGCCGCCCAGCCGGCGTTCGCGCGGGCCCTGGACGAGATCTGCGTCGAACTGGACCGGCACCTCGAACTGCCGCTGAAGGACGTCCTGTTCGGTACGGACGCCGCCCTGCTGGACCGCACCGAGTACACCCAGCCCGCACTCTTCGCGATCGAGGTGGCGCTGTTCCGGCTGCTGGCGGACTGGGGCCTGCGGCCCGACGTGCTGGCCGGACACTCCATCGGCGAGATCGCCGCCGCGCACGTCGCGGGCGTCCTCACCCTCCAGGACGCCGCCGAACTCGTCGCCGCCCGCGGCCGGCTGATGCAGGCGCTGCCCGCCGGCGGGGCGATGATCGCCGTACAGGCGGCCGAGGACGAGGTCCTGCCGCTGCTCACCGAGCGGATCTCCGTCGCGGCCGTCAACGGCCCCCGCTCCGTGGTCGTCGCCGGTGACGAGGACGCGGCGCTCGCGCTGGCCGCGCACTTCGAGGAGCGCGGCGCCAAGACCAAGCGGCTGACCGTCAGCCACGCCTTCCACTCCCCGCTCATGGACGGCATGCTCGCCGACTTCCGCAAGGTCGCCGAGGGCCTGGTCTACGCGGCCCCCCGCATCCCCGTCGTGTCCTGCCTGACCGGCGCGCCCGTCACCGACGAGATGGCCTCGGCCGACTTCTGGGTGCGCCACGTCCGCGAAGCCGTCCGCTTCCTCGACGGCGTCCGCGCCCTCGGCGCCGCCGGAGTGACGGCCTACGTCGAGCTCGG
Organism: Streptomyces sp. AB3(2024); assembly: GCF_041862025.1. Lineage (NCBI taxonomy): Bacteria > Bacillati > Actinomycetota > Actinomycetes > Kitasatosporales > Streptomycetaceae > Streptomyces > Streptomyces sp. AB3(2024). The sequence goes on along the minus strand of NZ_JBGWAB010000196.1, from coordinate 7,139 downwards.
CCCCGACGCCACCTTGTCCGCACTCGTCCAGGACTGCCTGCCCGAAGCGGCCGACGCCGCCGGGCCCGCCCTCTGCGTGCCCCTCCTGCGCAAGGGCCGCCCCGAGACCGAGGTGCTCACCGGCGCCCTCGCCCGGGCCCACGTCCACGGCATCGCCCCCGACTGGCCGGCGTACTTCTCCGCCACCGGCGCCCGGCGCGTCGACCTGCCCACCTACGCCTTCCAGCGCAAGCGCTACTGGCTCGACGTCGGACTGTCCGTCGAGGACGTGCTGGCCGCCGGACTGGAGGCCGCCGACCATCCGCTGTTCGGCGCCACCGTGCCGCTGCCCGCCTCCGACGGCCTGCTCCTCACCGGACGCCTCGCCCTGTCCAGCCATCCCTGGCTGGCCGACCACACGGTCATGGACACCGTCCTGCTGCCCGGCACCGCCTTCGTCGAACTCGCCCTGCGGGCGGCCGCCGAGGTCGGCTGCGACACCGTCGAGGAGCTGGCCATCGAGGCCCCGCTCACCCTCGCCGAACAGGGCGCCGTCCAGCTCCAGCTGGCCGTCGAAGCGGCCGACGGGACGGGCCGGCGCACCCTGGCCCTGCACGCACGTCCGGCCGACGCCCCGGCCGAGGAGCCGTGGACCCGGCACGCCACGGGCGTCCTCGCCCCGGCCGGGCCCGCCCGCGCCTTCGACCTGGCCGCGTGGCCCCCGGCCGACGCCGAGGAGGTACCGGTCGACGGCTTCTACCCGGCCGCGGCCGCCGCCGGCCTCACCTACGGGCCCGTCTTCCAGGGACTGCGCGCCGCCTGGCGGCGCGACGGCGAGCTCTTCGCCGAGGTCGCCCTCGACGAGGCGTACGAGACCGACGCCGCCGCCTACGGCGTCCACCCCGCGCTCCTCGACGCCGCCCTCCAGGCCATCGGCCTCACGGCGCCCGACGGGTCCGACGCGGCCGACGGCGCGCGCCTGCCCTTCGCCTGGACCGGCGTACGGCTCCACGCGGCCGGCGCCGCCGCCCTGCGCGTCCGCATCACCGCAGGCACCTCCGGCGGTGTGGCCCTGGACGTCGCCGACACCACCGGCGCCCCGGTCGCCTCGGTGGAATCCCTGGTCCTGCGACCGGTCTCCGCCGCGCAGCTCGGCGACGACCGCGGCGCCCACCACGAGTCCCTGTTCGGCGTGGAGTGGGCGAAGCTGCCCCTCGCCGCCGCCCCCGTCCCCGCCGACGAGCGGTGGGCCGTCCTCGGTGAGGACCAGGCGGACTTCCGCATCGGCGGGGCCCCGCTGGAGGCGCACACCGACCTCACCGCGCTGCGCGCCCGGATCGCCGCCGGCGCCCCGGCGCCGGACGTGGTGATCGTCCCGCTGTCCGGCACGGCCGGGACCGGCGGCCGGGCGGCCGCCGCCCGCACCGCCGCCCACCAGGCGCTCGCCCTGGTCCAGGAATGGCTGGCCGAGGAGAGCCTCGACGCCTCCCGGCTGCTCCTGATCACCCGGGGCACCCAGGCGGCCGTACCGGGCGAACACGTCACCGACCTGGCCCATGCCCCGGTGTGGGGCCTGGTGCGCTCCGCGCAGTCGGAGAACCCCGGCCGGTTCGTCCTCGCCGACACCGACGGCTCCGACGCCTCCCTCGGCGTCCTGCCCGCCGCCCTGGCGGGCGACGAACCGCAGCTGGTCCTGCGGGCGGGCGAGGCGTACGCCTTCCGCCTGCGCCGCACCACCCGCACCGAGACCGGGACCGGCACCGGGACCGGCACCGAGCCGGAGAGCGGCACCGGGAGCGGCCACCCGGCCCTCGACACCGCCGGCACCGTCCTCGTCACCGGCGCGAGCGGCACCCTCGGCGGACTCTTCGCCCGCCACCTCGCCGACGCCCACGGTGTACGGAACCTGCTGCTCCTGAGCCGCAGCGGCGACGCCGCACCCGGCGCGGCCGACCTGACGCGGGCCCTGAACGCGCGGGGCGCCGAGGTCACCTGGGCGGCCTGCGACGCTGCCGACCGGGACGCCCTGGCCGCAGTCCTGGCCGCCGTACCCGCCGACCGGCCGCTGACCGCGGTCGTCCACGCGGCCGGCGTCCTGGACGACGGCATCATCGACTCCCTCACCCCCGAACGCCTGGACACCGTCCTGCGGCCCAAGGTCGACGCGGCCTGGAACCTGCACGAGCTGACCGAGGGCCACCGGCTCTCCGCGTTCGTGCTCTTCTCCTCGGTCGCCGGTTGCTTCGGCGCCGCCGGCCAGGCCAACTACGCCGCCGCGAACGCCTTCCTGGACGCCCTCGCCCAGCACCGCACGGCCCGCGGCCTCGCGGGCAGCTCGCTGGCCTGGGGCCTGTGGGCGACCGAGGACGGCATGGCGGGCGCCCTCGACGAGACCGACCTGACCCGGATGGCCCGCGCCGGAGTCGGCGCGCTCGCCCCCGCCGAGGGGCTGGCCCTCTTCGACACCTCCCGCACCCTGGCGGACGCCGTCCTCGTCCCCATGCGGATCGAACCGGCCGCGCTGCGCGCCCAGGCCGCCGACGGCACCCTGCCGCCGCTGCTGCGCTCCCTGGTGCGCACCCCCGCCCGGCGGGCCGCCCCCAGTGCGGCCCGGGCGGCCGCCCCGGCCGGTGCCGAGCCGGCCGGCTCCCTCCAGGAGCGGCTGGCGGGCCTGACGGCCGCGGACCGCGACCGGATGCTGAACGAACTGGTCCGCTCCCAGGTGGCCGCCGTACTCGGCCACGGCACCGCCGACGACGTCGACGCCGGCCGCGGCTTCCTCGACCTGGGCTTCGACTCGCTGACCGCCGTCGACCTGCGCAACCGGCTCACCGCCGCCTGCGGACTGCGGCTGCCCGTGACGCTGATCTTCGACTACCCGTCACCGTCTGCACTGGCCGCCTACATCGGGGAGCGGCTCGGCCGGGACGACAGCGCCCGCCCCTCCGTCCACACGGAACTCGACAAGCTCGAAACGATCCTCTCGGCGCTCGCCCCCGACGACACCGAACGCGCGGGCATCACCGCCCGGCTGCGCGACCTACTGGCGAAGTGGAACGACACGCACAGTGCACAGGACAACGCCGCCGAAGAGCGGGACATCCAGGCCGCGACGGCCGACGAGCTCTTCGACCTGCTCGACGACGAACTCGGACTGTCCTGAGATGGCCTCCGCGAGCTTGACGACCTTGAACACTTCGACGACGGGGATGGCGTGACAATGGTGAACGAGGAGAAGTACCTCGATTACCTCAAGCGGGCGACGGCCGATCTCCGCGAGGCGCGGCGCCGGCTGCGCGAGGTGGAGGAGCGGGACCAGGAGCCGATCGCGGTCGTGGCGATGAGCTGCCGATACCCCGGCGGCATCGACACCCCCGAAGCCCTGTGGGAACTCGTCGAACGCGGCGGCGACGCCGTCACCCCCTACCCCGCCGACCGGGGCTGGCCGGCCGAGGTCCTCTTCGATCCCGACCCGGACAGCGGCATCGAGGAGTACGAGCGGGTCGGCGGATTCCTGCACGACGCCCACCACTTCGACCCGGCGTTCTTCGGGATCTCCCCGCGCGAGGCCCTCGCCATGGACCCGCAGCAGCGGCTCCTGCTGGAGACCTCCTGGGAGGCCTTCGAGCGGGCCGGGATCGACCCCGCCACCCTGCGCGGCAGCCGCACCGGCGTGTTCGCGGGCCTCATGTACCACGACTACGCGGCACGGCTGTTCAGCGTCCCCGAGGAGATCGAGGGCTTCCTCGGCAACGGCAGCTCCGGCAGCATCGCCTCCGGCCGCATCGCCTACACCCTCGGCCTGGAGGGCCCGGCCGTCACCGTCGACACGGCCTGCTCCTCCTCGCTCGTCGCCGTCCACCTGGCCGTCCAGGCCCTGCGCAGCGGCGAGTGCACCCTCGCCCTCGCCGGCGGCGTCACCGTCATGTCGACCCCCGGCACCTTCACCGAGTTCAGCCGCCACCGCGGCCTGGCCGGCGACGGCCGCTGCAAGTCCTTCGCGGCCGCCGCCGACGGCACCGGCTGGGGCGAGGGCGCCGGCATGCTCGTCCTCGAACGGCTCTCCGCCGCCCGCGCGAACGGCCACCCCGTCCTCGCCGTCGTCCGCGGCACCGCCGTCAACCAGGACGGCGCCAGCAGCGGCCTGACCGCCCCCAACGGGCCCTCCCAGCAGCGCGTCATCCGCGAGGCGCTCGCCGGGGCCCGGCTCTCGCCCGCGCACATCGACGTGGTCGAGGCGCACGGCACCGGCACGACGCTCGGCGACCCCATCGAAGCCCAGGCCCTGCTGGCCACCTACGGCCAGGACCGGCCCGAGGACCGGCCGCTGCTGCTCGGCTCCATCAAGTCGAACATCGGCCACACCCAGGCCGCCGCCGGCGTGGCCGGGATCATCAAGATGGTCATGGCGATGCGCCACGGCGTCCTGCCCCCGACCCTGCACGTGGACGAGCCCACCCCGAACGTCGACTGGTCGGAGGGCGCCGTCCGGCTGCTCACCGAGGCCCAGCGGTGGCCGGAGACCGGCGCGCCCCGCCGCGCGGGCGTCTCCTCGTTCGGCATCAGCGGCACCAACGCCCACACCATCATCGAGCAGGCCCCCGACGCGGCGGCGGCCCCGGCCCCCGCCGCGGCTCCGGACGCCGCCCCGGACGCCGCCCCGGACGCCGCCCCGGGCACCGATGAGGCGGCTGCTGCCGTCCCCGTACCGGCCCTGTGGAACCTCTCGGGCAAGTCGCCGGACGCCCTGCGCGCCCAGGCCGCGAAGCTGTACGCGCACCTGGCCGCCCACCCCGGGCAGCACCCCGGCGACGTCGCCCGCTCCCTCGCGAACGGCCGCACCGCCTTCGAGCACCGCGCGGTCCTCACGGCCGCCGACCGGCCCGGACTGGCCCGCGCCCTGCAGTCCCTCGCCGCCCTGGGACCCGAGGAATCCGCCCCGGGGGTCACCCGGGGCCGCCCGGTCGGCGGGAAGCTCGCCTTCCTCTTCACCGGCCAGGGCAGCCAGCGCCTCGGGATGGGGCGCGAACTGTGCGAGGACTTCCCGGTGTTCGCGGAGGCGCTGGACGCGGTGTGCGAGCGGCTGGAACTCCCGCTGAGGGAGGTGCTGTTCGGTACGGATGCCGCCCTGCTGGACCGGACGGAGTACACCCAGCCCGCGCTGTTCGCCGTCGAGGTGGCGCTGTTCCGGCTGCTCGCCTCGTGGGGCGTCACGCCCGACTTCGTGTCCGGGCATTCGATCGGTGAGATCGCCGCCGCTCATGTGGCGGGTGTGTTGTCGCTGGAGGACGCGTGCACGCTGGTGGCCGCCCGCGGGCGGCTGATGCAGGCGCTGCCTTCGGGTGGCGTGATGATCGCGGTGCAGGCTGCGGAGGACGAGGTCCTGCCGCTGCTGACCGACCGGGTCAGCATCGCCGCCGTCAACGGCCCGACCTCGGTCGTGATCGCCGGTGACGAGGACGCCGCGACCGCCATCGTGGCGGCCTTCCCCGACCGGAAGTCCAAGCGGCTGACCGTCAGCCACGCCTTCCACTCCCCGCACATGGACGGCATGCTCGACGACTTCCGCCGGGTCGCGGAGGGGCTCACGTACGCCGCCCCGCGCATCCCGGTCGTCTCCAACCTGACCGGCGCCCTCGTCACCGACGAGATGGGCTCCGCCGACTTCTGGGTCCGCCACGTCCGCGAAGCCGTCCGCTTCCACGACGGCATCCGCGCCCTCGCGGCCCGCAACGTCGTGCACTTCCTCGAAGTCGGCCCGGACGCCGTCCTCTCGGCCCTCGCCTCGGACTGCCTGCCCGAGCTCTCCGGCACGGCCGCCTTCGTGCCGGTCCTGCGCGCCGGCCGTCCCGAGACCGAGACGCTGACCGGCGCCCTCGCCCGGCTGCACGTCCGGGGCGCGGCCGTGGACTGGGACGCGTACTACGCCGGCACCGGCTTCGAGCGCGTCGACCTGCCCACCTACGCCTTCCAGCGCGAGCCCTACTGGCTCGACGCCGGACGCCCCCCGGGCGACGTGTCCGCCGCCGGCCTCGGCACGGCGGGCCACCCCCTGCTCGGCGCCGCCATCGCCCTCGCCGACCTCGACGGGTTCCTCTACACCGGCCGGCTCTCCCTGGACACCCACCCCTGGCTCGCCGACCACACCGTGGGCGGATCCGTCGTCCTGCCCGGCAGCGCCTTCGTGGAGCTGGCGATCCGCGCCGGAGACCAGGTCGGCTGCGACCTCCTGGAGGAACTCACCCTCCACGCACCCCTCGTCCTGCCCCCGGACGGCGGGGTCCAGTTCCAGCTGTGGGTGGGCGCCCCCGACGCCGCCGGACACCGCCCCCTCGGCGTGCACTCCCGCCCCGAACCCGACGCCGACGCCGCAGCCGACTCGGCCGAACTGCCGTGGACCCGGCACGCGGACGGCGTCCTCGCCACCGGCGCCCCGCAGCCCGCCTTCGCCCCCGCCGCCTGGCCGCCGGCCGACGCCACCCCCCTGCCCGTCGACGACCTGTACTCCCGACTCGCGGAGGCGGGACTCCACTACGGGCCCGCCTTCCAAGGCGTCCGCGCGGCCTGGACGAGCGGCGACGCGGTCTACGCGGAGATCGAGGCCTCGGACGAACAGCGCGACGACACCGCCCTGTTCGGCCTGCACCCCGCCCTCCTCGACGCCGCCCTGCACTCCATCGGACTCGGCGGCCTCGTGGCGGACACCGGCGGCGGCCGGCTGCCGTTCTCCTGGACCGGAGTGGCCCTGCACGCCGTGGGCGCCTCGGCCCTGCGCGTACGCCTGGCCAAGGCCGGACCGGACGCCGTGTCGCTGGCGCTCGCCGACGGCACCGGGCAGCCGGTCGCCGAGATCGCCTCGCTCACCCTGCGCGCCGTCTCGGCCGGGCAGCCGGCGACCGCCACCGGCGGCCCCCACGACCGCTTGTTCCAGGTGGCGTGGACCCCGCTGAACCTCCCCGCCCCGGCCGGCGCGGACGTACGCCCGCTGCTGCTCGACGGGCCCGACGCGGCCGACGCGCTCGCAGCCGCCCTCGACGCGTCGCACGACGCGGCCCACGCCGCCGCCGGGCCCGTCCCGGACGCCGTCCTCGTGCATGGCGTGCCGGTCCTTGTGGGCGCCGACGCCCTCCTTGGAGTCGTTGGCGTGGATCAGCTTCAGC
>NZ_JBGWAB010000195.1:0-9973 GCF_041862025.1 Streptomyces sp. AB3(2024) | reverse complement strand
GTTGTGTGGGCGGGGGGGCCGGCCGCGGCGTCCGCGCCGAGGCCGGCGTAGGTGATGCCGCCGGCTATCGCGGCCGCGGTGGCCATGGCGGCGGTCAGGAGCATCAACCTGCGCGGTCTGCGCCGGTGTTCACGCTGTTTGCGTCGTCGGCCGGTGTGTCGTGCTGTCATGCGCACCTCAAGTCCTGATCGGGAAGGTGGGTGCGCGGAAGCTTGCCAGACGGGAGCCGCGGAGAATTCGGACAAACGGGAGCCGGGGCCGAGAAATCTATCCGTTACCTTGTGACTTGATTTGATGAACTGTCAACTCACCCTGAATGCAATGGAGTTACGCGCGTTGCGCGGGAAAGGTCCAGGCCTTTTCGGTGATGTCGTTATCAAATCGAGATAAGCGGGCAATGCTTATTGACGGCAATTCAGTCAGGTATTCATGTAAAAACTACCTGCCGAATTCTCCCCGTCACGAGCGGTGAAGCGCGACGAGGATCCGGACATGGCCGTGGGTGCCCAGGCCGCCCGGCCGGTGCGGCGGCGGCAAGGGCACCCCTACGGACTAGCGCGCGGCGTCCCGCTCCCAGCGGTAGAACCGGGTGGCCATGGCGTCCTTCGGGCCCCGCCAGGTCTTCGGGTCGTGCGGGCTGATGAAGGCCGAGAGCCGGTCGCTGAGGTCGCGGAACTCCGGGTGCCCGGTGACCTGCGCGATGGCCGGACCCGGGTCCTTCTCGGACTCGATCAGGTGCAGGTACACATCCCCGAACTGGAAGAGACTGCGGCGGCTGACCCCGACCAGACGGGGGAGCTCGCCCGCGTCCGAGGAGGCGAACAGGTCGGCGATGTCGGGTGCCGATCCGGGCGCCATGCGGGCCACGATGAGGGCTTGGTGCATCGGGAGGCTTGCCTTTCGACTCGGTGGGTGGGGAGGGCGGGGGCGCTCGGAGCCGGGCTCAGCGGCGGCCGGCCACCCGCTCGCGAGGGCTGCGCTCCCGCCGCTCGATCTTGTCCCGGATCAGTTCCATCTGGATGCGGGAGTTGTGGTTGATGCGGTCGGTCATCCCCGCGTCGTCGATCGGCGCGTCCGGCTTCATCGCGAAGTCCTGGACCCACCGCATGCGGGTGCCGCCGCCGGGCGCCTCGCCGTACTCCCAGTGGATGTCCATGTGCGCGAACGGACCCGTCTCGACCCGGCGGGCCTTCACCGTCAGGCCCGCGCGGTCCACCGTCCGCTCCGAGACCCAGCTCCACACCACCCCGTTCTCGTCCGGGTGCATGGCGAGACGGAACCGGGTGGTGTTCCCGGCCTTCTCCAGGATCTCGATCGAGGCGTACTCGCTGAACAGCTCCGGCCAGTTGGGGAGGTCGTTCGTGACGTCCCAGACGACGTCGACGGGCGCGTTGACGGTGATCTCGTTGTCGGTGTGTCCAGGCATCTCAGGCTCCGGTCATGAGGCTGTTGTTGACGAGGTCGACGAACTCGCGGGGGCTCTTGCAGCGGTCCGCGTCGGTGGGCAGCGCACGGCCGCGCCGGTTCTCCAGCTCACCGACGATGCCCAGCAGGCCCAGCGAGTCCAGGCCGTAGTCGTCGAACCGGGAGTCCGGACGACTCGCCAGCTCGGTGGGGTCGACGGTGATGCCGGCGCTCTTCATGAGCGTCGCCAGCTCTTCCATGGTCAGTCGGTCGGACATGGTGCCTTCTCTCTCTTCCTGCTTCCGGGGGCCGCGCCGGACTCCCTGCGCGGCCCTGACCAGCCGGGGTCCCGATCCCTACGCGCGGGATTCGGGCCCCTTGCGGAGGACGAGTGCCGCGTTCGACCCCATCCGGCCACGGCTCAGGACGAGCGCGGTCCGCACGGGGGTGACCCGGGCGCTGCCGGTGACCACGTCGAGGTCGTGGCAGACGTCGAACACGTTCGGGGTCGGCGGCACGACCCCGTGTTCCAGGGCCAGCACGGCCGCGGCCGTGTCGAGGGTGCCGGCCGCGCAGTACGCACGTCCGGTCCCCGTCTTGGGGGCGGTCACCGCCACCTTGGAGCCGTGACCGCCGAGCGCGTCGCGGATCGCCCGCGCCTCCGCCGCGTCGGCCTCGGGCGTGCCCAGGGCGTCCGCGAAGACCACGTCCACCTCCTCGGGCGCGCAGCCCGCCTCCCGCAGCGCACCGCGGATGGCGTGGGCCAGGCCCTCGCCGTCCCCGTCCGGCCGCCGCGTCCCGGTGAAGGTGGCGGCGTGGCCGGCCAGCAGGGCCCGGACCGTCGCGCCCCGCCGCCGGGCGGCCTCCGCGTCCTCGACGACGAACATCGCGCCGCCCTCGGCCGGGACGAACCCGCACGCCTTGGCCGTGAAGGGCCGGTAGGCGCGATCCGGGTCGTCCCAGGTGCTCAGGCCCTCGTAGCCGAGCTGGCAGACCACCGAGTACGGGGCGAGCGGGGCCTCCGTCGCGCCGGCCAGCATGGCCCGGCTGCCCTGCCGGATCGCCCGGGCGGCGTGCGCGAAGGCGTCCAGCCCGCCCGCCTCGTCGCTCGCGACGACCCCGCACGGGCCCTTGAACCCGCGCCGGATGGAGATCTGGCCGGTGCTGGCCGCGTAGAACCAGGCGATCGACTGGTACGGGCCGACGAAGCGGGGGCCCTGCCCCCACAGCCGCTGCAGCTCGCGCTGCCCGAACTCGCCGCCGCCCGAGCCGGCCGCGGTGACGACGCCCACCGCGTACGGGTCGTCCTCGTAGTCGGCGCGCCCCAGCCGGGCGTGCTCCAGCGCCAGATCGGCGGCGGCCAGCGCGTAGTGGCTGAAGCGGTCGGTCTGCACGAGGAAGCGGTCCTCGACCATTGCCCCGGGATCGAATCCCCGGACCTCTCCCGCGACCCGCACGGGAAGGTGCTCGCAGCCCTGCCGGGTCACCCGGTCCAGGACGCTGTCGCCCGCCTGCGTCGCCTTCCAGAAGGCGTCCGCGCCGATCCCGTTGGGGGCGACGACCCCGATGCCGGTGAGGGCCACCGACGTGCCGGCAGTACGGCTCTTCACGCGCGTACCTCCTTGGGCTGGGTCAGGACCACGGCGGACTGGAAGCCGCCGAACCCGCTGCCGACGGACAGCACGCTGCGCAGGGTGTGGCTGCGGGCGGTGCGCGGCACGTAGTCCAGGTCGCATTCGGGGTCGGGGGTCTCGTAGTTCGCGGTCGGCGGCACCACGTGATGGGTCATCGCCAGGACGCAGGCCGCGAGTTCGATCGCCCCGATGGCGCCGAGGGAGTGCCCCACCATGGACTTGATGGAGGTCATCGGCGTCTTGTAGGCGTGGTCCCCGAGCACCCGCTTGACGGCCGCCGTCTCGTGGCGGTCGTTCTGCTTGGTGCCGGAGCCGTGCGCGTTGACGTAGTCGATCTCACCGGAGCCGATCCGGGCCTGGGCCAGGGCCGTCTCGATGGCCCGCGCCATCTCCAGGCCCTCGGCGGTCAGCCCCGTCATGTGGTGGGCGTTGCCGAAGGTGGCGTACCCGCCGATCTCGCAGTAGACGCTCGCGCCGCGGGCCCGGGCGTGCTCCAGCTCCTCCAGGACCAGGACGGCGCCGCCCTCGCCGAGGACGAAACCGTCCCGGTCGGCGTCGAAGGGCCGCGAGGCGTGCGCCGGGTCGTCGTTGTTCGCCGAGGTCGCCTTGATGGCGTCGAAGCAGGCCACGGTGATGGGGGAGACCGGGGAGTCCGACGCCCCGGCTATGCACACGTCCATCCGGCCCTCCTGGATGGAGTGGACGGCGTAGCCGACGGCGTCGAGCCCGGACGTGCAGCCCGTGGAGACGGTCTGCACCGGGCCGCGCGCCCCCGTCTGCTCCGCCACCGCCGAGGCGAGGGTGGCGGGGGTGAACGCGCGGTGCAGGAAGGGGGAGGACAGCCGGTGGTCCACGTCCCACCAGTCGCCGTGCTGGCTGACCGCGACGTAGTCGTGCTCCAGCCGGGTGGTACCGCCGACCGCCGTGCCCAGGGAGACGCCGGTGCGCCAGGCGCTCTCGCCGTCGAGTTCCAGGCCGGAGTCGGCCACCGCCTCGCGGGCGGCGACCAGGGCGAACTGGATGTACCGGTCCGCGCGGGCCGCCTCGTCCTCGCTCAGGCCGTGCTCGGCCGGGTCGAAATCGACCTCGGCGGCTATCCGGGAGCGGAACCCGGACGGGTCGAAGAGGGTGATGCCACGCGTCGCCGTACGGCCGTTGGACAGCAGGTCCCAGAAGGCGGGGGCGCCGATGCCCCCCGGGGCCACGACACCGACCCCGGTCACGGCCACCCGCCGGCGGGTCACGAAACCGCTCCGGTGCGCTCCGGCGGACGCTCCGCCCACCCGGAGGCCGCCGGGTTCGGCGCCTCCTCGGTGTCGACGTGGCCCAGTTCCGGGCGCGGGGCGAGCGGACCCAGGTGGAAGACCATCCGGGCCTCGGTGGAGCCGACGTTGCGGAACCGGTGGCGCATGTTCAGCGGGACGAGCAGCCCCTGGTCGACGCGCAGCGGGTGCGGCTCGCCGTCCAGGTCGACTTCGAGGGTCCCGGCGACCACGTACACGAACTCCTCGGAGTACGGGTGGTAGTGCTCGGCGATCGACTCGCCCGGGGCCATCACCGCCAGTCCCATGAAGCCGCTGGTCGAGCCCACCGACGTCGGGGTGAGCACGGCGCGCAGATCACCTCCGCGCCTGCGGTTGGGCTGGGTCTCGCTGAGGTCGACGATGCGCGGGTGATGTCTGGTCATGCTGACTTCCTCCTGGCGGATCGGGAGCCCGCGCTGCGCACGGGCTGCCGGACGGGGTGGTGGGGGCGGGACGGAGTGAGGGAGCTCGGGGCGCCGGATCAGTCCCGCGCCGGCGCGCGCCGGTCGGTGATGGGGGTCATGGGGCGGGGGGCGTCGGCCGCGGTGGCGGGATCCCCGGTGAGCAGGCGCCGCAGCACGGCCGCCCGGCGGGGGCCCTCGATGCCGAAGCCGCCGGCGAAGCGGCCGTCGGCCGGCCCGTCCACGTCGAGGAGGCGGACCACCACGTCGTCCCGCTGGAAGATGCTGCTGCTGAGCACGGGACTCGTGGGGAGCTTCGCCGCTTCCTCGTCCTGCCGGGCGAGGAAGCGGGCCACGAGCGGGCCGCAGCCGGGCTTGGCCGGATACAGGAGCGCGTGCCGCGTCACCTCCGCTGGCTGCTGCCCGTGCGCCGCCACGTGGTGCACGGCGGGCAGCGCCGCGCGCATGAAGAACATCCGCGCCGACTCCGGATCGGCCAGGTCCCGGTCCTGCTCCAGGTACGGGTTGATGGCGTGCTCCACGGCACGGACCTCCGGCTGCTCCGACACGTGCCGCAGCGCCGCCGTCAGGTCGCCCTGGACCTCCACCGCCCGCACCACCCGGTTGCCGTACATGAACAGGGAGGTGCGCAGCAGCCGGGTGTGGTCGTCGACACGGGCCTGCGGGGAGTCGTAGGACGACAGGATCTGCGCGACCTTCTCCTCGCTGCCCGGCTTGACCGTGAAGGTCAGCGCGTGCCGGACGATCCCCGCGCCGAGCCGGGGCGAGCCCTGGAGCCGGGCGACCGGCGCCCGCCCGGGGGCCTCGTAGCGCTTGCCGGTCTCCCGCAGCACGGTGAACGTCAGCGGGCGCATCGAGCGGGCGCAGGCACCCAGCGGCCGGACCTGCGCCGCGTGCTCCTCGCTGTTCACCCAGGCGAGGTACTGCGGGGCGCTCTCCCACTCGCTGGTGATCAGCCACTGCGAGGGGTTCGCGAAGGACTGGCAGAGCTGGTCGCCCAGGTGCCCGGGCACCGACGCGATGTCGTGCCGGAGCTGCTCGTAGGCCTCGAAGAAGCGCTGCTGGGCGCCCTCGTGGAGATCCATCAGCAGGACGACCCGGAGCATGGAGCCGTCGAAGGCGGACTGCGACACCCGTTCGGACAGGGTGGTTGTCATCTGCTCACTCCTTCGTGAGTGCACGGAGACCGCCACGTACGCGCTCGTGTGCGTCATCGGCGGCACGGCGGGCGGTGTGGCCGAAAGGGGCTCCCGCTGTCGCTCATCGTCATCCCGCGGGGTACGGATCGCTACATCTCAGGATCAAGCGGGTGACAAGACGCGACTCGCCAGGGCAAGAACCCTGATCGGGGGCATAAGGCGTCCACTGCCCCCCACACGAAACAGGAGCCCGCAGCCGATGGAAGAGCATGCCGATGTCCGCGTACCGGTCCTCGTCGTGGGAGGCTCCCTCGTGGGCCTGTCCACCTCGCTGTTCCTGAGCCGTCACGGCATCAGGCACCTGCTGGTCGAGAAGCACGCCGGTACCTCGGTCCACCCCCGCGGCCGGGGGATCAACGCCCGGACGATGGAACTGTTCCGCACGGCGGGCGTCGAACCCGCCATCCGCAAGGAAGCCTCCGCCCTGGAGGCCAATCAGGGCATCCTGCAGACCCGCTCCTCGCTCGTCGACGGCGACCACACATGGCTCATCAAGGCCGTCGACCCGTCCGGCGCGCTCAAGAAGTTCAGCCCCACCGGCTGGTGCCTGTGCAGCCAGAACAACATCGAGCCGGTGCTGGCCGCGCAGAGCCGCGCCCAGGGCGCCGACGTGCGCTTCGCCACCGAACTGATGAGCTTCGACCAGGACCAGACCGGTGTGAACGCCGTGGTGAAGGACCGGGAGACCGGCGAACACCTCACCGTCCGCGCCGACTACCTGATCGCCGCCGACGGACCGCGCAGCCCCGTCCGCGAGGGCCTGCGCATCCGCCAGACGGGCAACGGCGAGCTCTTCCACAACGTGAGCATCGTCTTCCGCTCGGAGCGGCTCGCCGACGTCCTCGGCGACCTGCGCTTCATCGTCTGCTACCTCTTGAAGCCGGGCGCCGACGGAGCGCTGCTGCCGGTGGACAACGAGACCCAGTGGGTCTTCCACGCCCCCTGGCACCCGGAGACGGGCGAGACCCTGGAGGACTTCACCGACGAGCGCTGCAGGGAGCAGATCCGCTCGGCGATCGGCGTGCCCGACCTGGACGTGGAGATCGGCGGCAAGGCCCCCTGGCACGCCGCCGAACGGGTCGCGGAGCAGTACGGCGTCGGCCGGGTGTTCGTGGTGGGCGACGCCGCCCACGAGATGTGCCCGACCGGCGCCTTCGGCTCCAACACCGGCATCCAGGACGCCCACAACCTCGCCTGGAAGGTCGCCGCGGTCCTCGACGGCGCCGCCGGACCGGAGCTGCTGCAGACCTACGAGCAGGAGCGGCTCCCCGTGGCCCGGGCCACCAGCGAGCGCGCCTCGGCCCGTTCGGCCGAACACAGCCACCCCGGGTATGTACCGCCCCCCACCATGGGCGGCGGTCCGGGCAGCGGGGTCCTCACCACCGCGATGGGCTACTGCTACCCCGAGGGCGCGGTCCTCGGCGGCGACCCGTCCCGGCCGGTCATCCCCGAGACCATGCGGCTGCGGGGCGACGTGGGTACCCGCGCCCCGCACATGTGGCTGACCCGGGCCGGCGAGCGGATCTCCGCCCTCGACCTCTACGAGCGGTCCTTCGTACTGCTCAGCGGCCCGGGCACGCCCTGGCGGGAGGCGGCGCGGGAGGTCGCGCGGCAGACGGGCGTGCGCCTGGACGCCTACGCGATCGGCTCCGGAGCGGACGCCGACCTGGTCCAGCCGGACGGCGTCGACTGGGCGGAGCTGCACGGGCTGCCGGCCGACGGGGCGGTCCTGGTGCGCCCGGACGGGTTCGTCGCCTGGCGTTCGGAAGGGGCCGTCGCGGACCCGCGCGCCGTCCTGACGGACGCGCTGACGCGGCTGCTGCGCCGCCCCTGACACCGCTCGGGCAGGGCCTACCGGCAGGCCCAGCACCCCGCCCAGCATCCGTGGCCCGCGGGCCGCGGACGCGGGCGGTGGTGCGCGGTGCGGTCGCAGGAGGGCGCGACCAGGCCGGCGAGGCAGGCGACCACCACGGTGATCGCGGCCAGTTCCTCGGGTTCGGCGGTGCCCCGGTGGACCCGGAGCAGGCTCGATATGGCGGCGTCGCTTCGCATCGGCACGGCCTCCCGGCAGGAGAGTTCACCCTCGCCGGGCCGTCCGGCGCCGACGCTGACGACGCTACGAGCCCGCCGGTGGGCTGTCGTGCCGGGGAGCTCCGTCCACAGCCATCCGTGCGACGCGCGCGGGCGGGGCGGCCGCGGCCCCCGGGCGGCCGGTCCGCTAACGGATTCCGAGCTTCAGCCACTTCGCCGTACTGGGGACGCCCCGGCCGTCCAGGAGGAAGAGCATGTAGTACCCGGGCGGCGCGTCGGCCGGGGTGGCCGGCGCGCGCAGGGTGATCGTGTCGCCGCGCACCCCGGTGACCGGCAGCTCCAGGTGGCGCTGGCTGGTGTTCACCGCGTGGGTGACCGTGGTCGGCGCCAGCAGGACGGCCCGTCGCACGGCGGACGCGGTGGAGCTGCGCACCTCGAAGGCCGCGCCGTGGGGGAGTTCGCCGCCAGGGGCCCGGTCCAGGGCGGGCCGGGGACCCCGGTGCAGGTACGCGGGCTCGTAGAGCTCGATGCTGCCGTCCATCGCGTCGCGGATGTCGGGGTCGTTGGCGATCTGCTGGAGCTCGTCACCGGTCACCATGACCCGGCCGTCCGGCATGACCAGGGCATTGGAGTGGTAGCCGCGCGGCAGCCGCTGGGCGGGGCCCAGCCGCCAGCGGCCGTCGGTGCCGCGCAGTTCGGTCTGCCGGTACTTGAGGTCGGCCTTCGGGTTGAAGGGGCCGTAGCCGTAGTCCCGGGTGCTCAGGGCGCCGTTGACGGTGAGCAGGGTGGCGTCGGGCAGGATCAGGGTGTCGTCCTGGGTGCGGCCGAAGGCCCGGGGCTCCTCGGTGGTCCACCCCGCACCCGACAGCCTGTACGTGTTCGGGTCGAGCGGGTCGCCGCCGAGGACCAGGACCGAGTCGGGGCCGCGCAGGCCGGCCGGGAGCGGTACCGCGGATCCGTACCCGCGGAAGTCGGCCGGGCGCCGGGGGAGGTCGCGGCGGGTCTCCTTGACGGGGTCGAACAGCCATTGCTGGTCGGCGTCGCGGCCCAGGCCGTAGATCATGCCGTCGCGCAGGGAGAAGAGGTGCGGGTAGTCGTTGCGGAAGGGTGCGTCCGCGCCGAAGCGTTCCGAGGCGATGTCGAGGGGGATGTCGTACGTGCGCCAGGGGACGGGCAGCCGCTTCGCCGGGAACCGCTCCACCACCGGGGTGGGGGTGCCCGTACCGCGCTCGGACTGGCCCGACATGATGATCTGGCGGCCGTCCGCGCCGGTGACCACCGAGGGGTACCAGCGGCCCACCGACATGTCCCGGTTGCGGTACCAGGTCTCGGTCCAGGGGTCGAACACGAAGGAGAGCCGGGCGCCGCTGCCCCCCTTGCCGCCGTTGTTGCCGCCGAACACGGCGACCATCCCGTTGGGCAGGAAGGCGTGTCCGGCGCAGAAGAACGGAGCGGGGCGCGGCCAGTGGGTGCCGTCGGGCATCAGGACGGTCGGCGGCCGGACCTCCTTGAAGGCCCGCGCGCCCGTCCCGCGGGCCGGGTCCCAGAGGAAGGCGCGGCCGGCGTTGGTCCGTCCGATCCGGTCGGTGGGGCCGGTCTCCTTGGTGGGGTCGGTCTCGACGCGTTCGAAGGAGAACAGCAGCACCTTGCCGGTGGGGAGCTGGGCGAGGTGGACCCCGAAATCGGGGGAGGGGAAGAACTCGGCGAACCGGCCGAACCGGGCCGCGGGGAACGCGGCGTTGGCGCGGGCCTGGGAGTCCGTCAGCGCGGCCAGGCTCGCGCTGCGGGTGGCCTGAGGATAGCCCCCGGCGTCCCGGGCGGCCCGGCGCCGTCCCGCGTGCGCCCGTGCGTGCTCCTCGCCGATCAGGGCAGCTTCGGCGGGGTCGGCCGCGGCCGGGGCCGACCCGTCGGGGTGCGCGTCCCCCCGGCCGCCGAGTTCGGAAGAGGGTCGTGTTTGGCAAGATTTTGTGTTTTTTTGT
>NZ_JBGWAB010000194.1:0-10243 GCF_041862025.1 Streptomyces sp. AB3(2024) | reverse complement strand
GCCAGCTGTTGGCTTTGCGCCGGGAGGGGAAGCTGACCACCCAGCATGTGCGGACGGTGGGTGAGACGTTCGGGGTGCGGGAGCGGGCGGTGTGGCGGTGGTTGGCCGCAGTGGAGGAAGACGACTCTGTGGTGCTGGGGGAGCAGGCCCGGTACTACGGCAGGTTCATGGTTACCCCGGAGGTCCGGGCTCTGCTCGGTCTGTGGAGGGGGAACGTCGCCGCTGTCCATCGTGAGCTGACGGCTCGCGCGGACCGGGGCGAGGGGGATCCGCCGCCGTCGGTTCAGACGTTGCATCGTGCGATCCGGCGGGATCTGTCCGCGGGGGAGCGGGCGGGGCTTGCTGGTGGTGAGCGTGAGGCCAGGAAGCATGATGTGTTTCTGACGCGGCCGCGTGGGTGGCGGAATCAGGTGTGGGAGGCCGATCACGTCCAGGCCCCGGTCCTGGTCGAGGTCGAGGGCACGGTCCGTCGTCCGTGGGTGACGTGGTTCGTGGACTGCGCGACGAACACGGTGATGGGGGTGGCGGTGACGCCCGGGTGTCCGTCGCGGGAGTCGGTGCTGGCCGCGCTCCGCGCTGCGGTGTTGCGCGAGGAGCCGTTCGGGCCGCAGGGCGGACTTCCGGAGAAGGTCCGGGTGGACCGGGGCAGGGACTTCTTGTCGAGGACGGTCGCGGCGGCGTTCGGGGCGCTGGTGGTCGAGGTGGAGGACCTGCCCGCCTACACCCCGCACCTGAAGGGCACGGTCGAGGGCCTGAACCGAGCTGTGGAGGTGATGTTCCTGGCCGCGTTGCCCGGCTACGTGCGCCAACCGCGCCCGGGCCGGCGGCGGGCCCGGCCCAAGGACGAGCTGCTGCTCGGGTTCGAGGACTTCACCGCCCGGCTGCTGCGCTGGGTGGAGTGGTGGAACACCGTGCACCAGCCGGGCCCGCTGGGCGGGAAGACCCCGCTCCAGGCCTGGGAGGCGGATCCGACTCCGGTACGGGAGGTCAGTCCGGAGGAGTTGTGGACGTTCACGCTGGAGGATGACGGACGGATCCGGGTGGTCTCCACCCGTGGTGTCCGGTTCCGTCGGCGGGACTATGTGGGGCCGTGGATGACGGGCCTGGCTGGTACGGGGGTGAGGGTGCGTTCATGCCGCACCACGATCACCGGATCGAGGTCTTCGACGCCGCGACCGGTCGCTACCTGGGACCTGCGACCGTCGCGGACGAGGCGAGCCCGGAGCAGATCACCCAGGTCCGCACCGCGCGGGCCGCGCGTGGCCGGCGGCTGCGCAAGGACCTCGCCGCGGCCCAGCGCGAGCGCTACGCCGCCGCGACCCGGCCGGGGAAGCCTGAGCGGCTGGACGCCGTGTCCGCGGTCGAAGCTGCTGCCGAGTTGGCGGTGGCTGACCGGAGGGATCTGTCGAGGCTGGCGCTGCCGGACCTGATCCCGCCGGCCGCGCCTCCGTCTGACTGGCGTACCCCGGCTTCCCTCGCGGCCCGTACCCGGCCGCAGACGTCACCCGCGCCGGATGACGACGGGCCCGGCGGCGGACCGGAGGCGGGTGTCACCGGTGGCGGGGATGGTGCTGCGGGCGGTGGTGTGCGGTGACCGCGCCCACCTACCAGTACGTGGATCTGCCCGAGGCCTCCATCGTGACCACAAGGGCGCTGTTGACTGCGCGGGAGAACATCGCGGACACGGTCGCCGCGCGGGCGATGATGTGCATCCACGGCAACGCCGGCTTCGGGAAGACGCTGGCGGTCAACACGTGCCTGCACGAGCTGGAGGACACCCGGGGCGAGGAGGTCTGCCGGGTCACCTTCCGGGCCCGTCCCACCGCCCGCGCGGTCCGCTACGAACTGTTCGAGACGCTCCGCCTGCCCGGTGAGCCTCCCCGCCACCCCAGCGAGTTCGACCGCCTGCTGAAGACCGCCCTGTCCGAGAGGCCGCGCACGTTCCTCGTGGACGAGGCACAGTGGCTCAACGGGGAGGCGTTCGAGTATTTCCGCTACTTGTGGGACGAGCCCGTCACTCAGATCGCGATCGTCTTCGTCGGCGGCGCCGGCGCGCACACGGTCCTGCGCCGCGAGCCGATGCTCTCCTCCCGGATCTTCATCTGGCAGCAGTTCACCCGCCTCACCCCCGAAGAGGTCCTCGACGTCGTCCCGCTCTTCCACCCCGTCTGGGAGGACGCAGACCTGGCCGACATCACCTTCGCCGACGAACAGGCCGCCCATGGCAACTTCCGCGCCTGGGCGCAGCTGACCGCCCACGTGCGGACCGCTATGGAGCGCATGGACCGCCCGCGCCCGGACCGCGACCTGCTTCGCTGGGCCTTCAGCCGCCTCGCATGAACCCACCCACCACCGCGCCGGGTCTGGCGATCGTCCTCGACTGTGGGGACGACGCCGCCTTCACGCACAGCGCCCTCGCCGCCCACCACCCCGCGGCCGGGCGGATCACCCTCCACCCCGGCCCCGGCACGACGAGCGATACCGCCCTGGCCCACGACCTGCTCCTGGCCCTGGGCAAACCCGTACACATCCCGGGCCGGTTCCCCCATGGCCGCCCACCGCTGTGGGAGGCGGCCGCCGCGTGGACGACCGCACTGGCCGTGACCCGCCTGACCGTCCTGCGCGCCCACCTCCTCGACGCACGCCGTCTCCAGCGCATCCTCACCCTGTGGCGGCAGACCGCAATCCACCTCACCCTCGTCGTCCACCGTCGCCGCCTGACCGCCGTCCTGGACCGCGCTCTCGCCGAGCTGCCCCATACCCGCACCACCACCCTGGCCGAAGCCCGCGCCCTCTACGGCAACGACCCCGCACCCCCAACCGACGCCCGGCCTGTTGCCGCGGACGCCGTCAGGTCCGGCGTGGAGCCGGGACGCTGGCTCACGCTGTCTCCCCTGGACCGGCTCGTCTCCTACGACAGCCCCAGCCCGTGCACGGGCCCCTGCAGTCCCGACCTGATCGACTGGAAACACCGGCTCGCCCCCACCCCCCTCACCCCCGCCCAAGCCGAGGAAGCCGCCCGCCGGATCCACACCGTGACCGCCCACCCACAGCTGGCTGCAGCCCTGGCCGCCACCCTGTTCACCGGAGCCTCCTTCCAGCAGCTGGCCACCGCCCGAAGCGACGACTTCCACGACGCACCAGCCCTGCTCGCACTCCACGACCAGGCCCGTTTCACCGACGGCTGCGCCACTCACCCCGTCCCGCCCTGGGCCATCGTCTTCCTGCGCGCCGCCACCCGCTACGCACACCTGACCCAGGCCACTTACCTGCTGGCCGGCCCCGGGGAGCGCCCGGCCGTCCTGCGTCTGGCCGAGGCTGCCGGGCTGCGCCCGCCTCAGCCACCCGGCGCCGAACGTGCGGCCCGGAAGGACGCCGTGGTGTGGGACTGGCGCGAAGCACAAGAAGCCCACGGCTACTACCCGCTCACGGCCACCCGCTGACTGTGCCGAGGCTCGATAGCCGTCACCGTCGGCACCAGATAGCCTGCGAAGGAAGCAGGTCGAAGCAGTCTGACTGTCACCAGAGAGGCGATGCAGTTGTCACACGTGGGCGATAACTGGGTCGTACGGGCACCGGCGCACAGCGTGACTCGCGAGGACCTCAGCGCCATGCTTCGGGAACAGACCGCGGCATGCGGACCTGCCCGTGATGCCTTGATGGCCGGGGGTGCCTTCGTCGTATGGGACGGTCTGGTCCCTGCCATCCGGCACGCGGGGGTGTTCGGGCTTCGAATCCGCTCAGCTGCTCGGCGCGGCCACATGATCGAGGGTCTTGCCGCCTCGGTCGACATCCTGCGGCAGGCTGGGGAAGAGCTTGTCCGTACCGGTGTCATTGACTCTGCGGACAGGTCGTCCGTGTTCACGATCTTTCTGAACTCGTCGGTGACAGAAGTCCTGGCCTGCGCAGGCGGGCGCCGGCCCAACCCGCTGCCATCGCCAGCAGACGTCCCCGAGTGACAACACACCGGCCTTAGTGTCAACTCTCGTGCTTCGGCTCACTGACGACCTGCCGCAGACCCGGCCTCTACACGTCACTGAAGGGCGAACTCGATGAAGTCGATGTCATCGAGGGTTACGTGGAGACCGTGGGCACGGTGACCGGCCTCGCGGAAGTAGAGGTGTCCCAGCGCACGGCCGAGGATCAGCTTGTGCTGCTCCTCGCTGACACCTGCGTCCAAGGCGGCGAAGATCTGCTGTGTCACCGCCCCGTTCAGACGCCCGGTGACACGCCGCAACCGCGGATCGTCCGAGCTGCCGCCACCGGCTTTGAACCCGAACCGGGCCCGGGTATGGACGACTACACCACCGGCCTCCGCCGCGGCCCGCCGGCGCGCACGGATCAGCGGCTGCCAGCGGGCCCGCACGAGTTCCGCGATCTTCTGCTCGTGGCCGGGGTTCGGGCGTCCTTGGCTTACCGGCTTGGGGGTCACCCAGCGCTGGACGGTCCGCTGGGACACGCCCAGGACAGCGGCGACCTGCCGGGTGGAGCCCCGCTCCCACCGCAGCAACGCCTTCAGCTGATCCGCCGTCGTCACCGGTACCGGCCGCGTGTACAGGAGCCGCTCCAGCCCCTCACCTATCGCCCGCACGACCCCACCAGCCCCTTCGGCACAGCATCCCGAGTCCCAGCGGGTCCACCATTCCCCCGATCGGGTGGCGGCGGGCTTGTATCCGGCATAGCACTGACGCCGGGCTCTCCCTTGCGCTAAAGAGCCTCCGTCACCACTTCCCGCGTCCGGTAGAGGCATTGACGATGTGGCGGATGATGGCTGCGGCTTCGTTCGGGTTGCGGTCCAGCCAGTCGGCGAGGTGTTGGCGGATGACCTCTTGGACGTAGGTGTCCGCTTCGGGATTGCTGAGCCTGGTTCTGGTGGATCCCTCGAAGACGGGATGGGCGAGCTTTACGGACACGACCGCGGTCAGGCCCTCGTGGACGGCCTCGGCCGTGAGGTCCTCGTCCTCTGCGGATATCTGCCGTTGACGGCGCGCGTGCTCGTTGACGACAGACGTGAGCGCGGTACGGAAGCCCACTTCGTGGGCGCCGCCTTCATGAGTGCGGGTGCTGTTCGCGAAGGAGCGGAACTCTCCCGGGGACCAGGTGTTCCACTGCATGGCGACCTGGACGAAGATCGTCTGCTCCTCGTTCTCCGACGTGAAGCCGATGGCGGGGGAGTGGACGAGACTCGAGGGGTAGGGGTTGAGGTGGGCGACGTAGGCGCGAAGGCCGTCAAGGTGGTGGTGGCGGACCGGTCGCTCCGGACGCTCGTCGGTGAGTGATATGGCCAGGCCCCCGTTGAGGAAGGCCAGTTCCTGGAGGCGCTGCGACAGCGTGGCGAACGACCACAAGGTGGTCTCGAAGATGTCGGCGTCTGGCAGGAACACAATCGCGGTGCCGTGTCCGCTGCTCTCTTCGTGCCTCGTCAAGGCACTGATCGGGATGCCCTTCTCGTACTCCTGGGTCCAACGGTGGCCGTCCCGGTGGACCTCGACCGTGAGACGGCTCGACAGTGCGTTGACCACGCACAGGCCCAGGCCGTTGATGCCGCCGGACACCCAGTAGCCGGTGCGGGGCTTGGGAACGAAGGACAGCTCCGTCAGCTGGCGTTCGACGGCGGACTTGCCGGTGGACTCCCGTACCTCGACGGGCAGGCCGCGCCCGTTGTCCGTGACGCGAATGCCGCCGTCTGCGGTGATCGTGACGTCGATGGCGTCGGCGTGGTCGGCCAGGTGCTCGTCGACGGCGTACGAGACGACCTCGTAGACCATCTGGTGCAGGCCGCGCTCGCCGGTCGAGCCGATGTACATGCCGGGCCGCCTGCGTACCGCCTCGAGGCCCTCGAGTACCTGGATGTGACTGGCGTCGTACTCGTTCACGTTTACGGGCTGACTGGGGTTGCCGGATTCGGTCATGAAGCACCCTCCCTGGGACGTCCTGAGCATGGTGAGCGCAGGTCACCAAAGCGCGGACAACACCGCTTTTACGCTGTCGCCCGTGCACGTCTATCCTAGGTATCCGGAGGAAAACGTGCAGGTCAGAGCGCATGTGCTGAGGTCGCAGGTGGCTGCGTCCACGACTTTGCCGACAGCATCGTTCTGGAGTGCCGCCACCGGGAGCAGGGCAACACGAAGACCCCGCCACAGGCGTGCAGGGGGCGTTCTAGGCTGGAGCCGGGGGGTCTTTCCTCGCGAGTTCCCGGCAGCGTGTGACTCGCCTGCCCTGGAGAGACCACGTCGAGAGGTCGGCCCCTGGAGCTCTGCCACAACCGCTACCGCGCCCAGTCCAGGCCCAGCTGCGCGAGGGCGGCGAGCTGGTCGGCGGTGAGTTTGTCGCGTCGGGTCTTGGTGTTGGAGACCCATACGCCCAGCTTCACGATCACCGGCTCCGCCTGGCCCTCGACCGCGACCTCTTCCCCGTGGGCGCGCGGCACCGGCCGGTCTGCGCCTTCCCGCTCGATCCACTGCGCGAGGGCTGCCAGGCCCCGTTGGAACGCCTGCTGCGCCTTGCTCGGCCCCTTCGACGTGCGGCTGGTCGCCGGGGCCGGAGGCGGCGCCTGGGCGGGTTCTACGCCCAGTGCGATCAGCCGCTCCTGCTGCTCGGGCAGGAGCCGCGCCCAGGTGGCCGGCTGCTTCTGCTGCTGAAGCCACCGGCCGATGTCGTCGCCGTCCATGAGCACGCCGGGCGGGATGTCGGGCAGCTGTCCGTCGGCGTCGACCAAGTCGGCCAGGACGCGGTGGTGGCGCTGCCAGTCCAGGGGCCAGGGGCAGTTCCAGTCCTTGTCGACCGCGGCGAGCTGCGCGCCCCGGGTCGCCGCGGTGTCCTCGTCCTTCCCGAGCCCGCTCTTGACTCCCTTGCGCCGGAGGTTGGCCATGTACTGGCCGATGGGAACCATCTCGTCGTCCTCGCCCCACACCGCGTCCTGCCGAGGCGCCAGGTGCCCTGTGGCTCGCCGGTAGGACCGGAGCACGGCGAGCTTGGCCTCCCAGGCCTCCTCACCGGGCTCCCAGACCATCCCCGCCTCCGGCGCGTCCAGCAGCTTCTTGCGCCGGTCTTCGAGTTCCCCGGTGCGCAGGGCCTTGCGC
The DNA here is from genome assembly GCF_041862025.1 of Streptomyces sp. AB3(2024). Taxonomy (NCBI): domain Bacteria; kingdom Bacillati; phylum Actinomycetota; class Actinomycetes; order Kitasatosporales; family Streptomycetaceae; genus Streptomyces; species Streptomyces sp. AB3(2024). Next base: position 3,161 of record NZ_JBGWAB010000194.1, on the reverse strand, counting down.
TGCTGGTGCACCCACCGCCCCAGCGGGAACGCCTTGGTGACGCCGACCTCGACCTCGACGTCGTACGGGACGGCGTGCAGGCCGACGATCTCGTTCTCGGCCCGCCATCGGATCAGTGCCTGGTAGCCCTCCAGCCACACCAGCGACTCGGGCCGGTAGACGCGGGTGCGCAGGAACGCGGCGATCGTGGCGGCGTCCCGGGGCGAGGAGAAGTGCAGCAGCGCCGACTCGGCCGCCGCGTCGGTGCCGTCCTCCTGGTCCTCGCCGTCACCTTCGCCGCCGGCCCCGATGCCCCGCCCGTCCTCGTCGCGCCGGACGTGCAGCTTGCGCTTCCCGCTCGTGAGGGCGCTGGAGGCGAGCTGCTCGACGAGGCGGTCGTCATGACAGCGCAGGCCCTGGAGGACCGCTACAAGAGGGCGGAAGCTCGCGGAGGCCACCATGTCGGTCGGGTCCTCGTTCGGCTCCAGGAAGACGGGCACGATGATCCGCGCGACCTTGGTGGAGCCGTCCTTATTGAGCCGCAGGGCCCGGCCGATGTTCTGGACGATCTCGACTTGCGAGCCGCGGGTGTCGGCGAAGCAGATCGCTTCGACGCCGCGCTCGCCGGTGATGTCGACGCCCTCCCCCAGGACACGGACGGATGCGAGGAACGCGCGGTGTACGCGCCGGTTGTTCGCGTCGATGCCGTTGGCGAACTGCCGCAGGACCTCGCGGCGCTCGGTGACGAGGTGGTCGCCGCACAGCCACGCCGACCAGACCCGGTCCGGCGGTACGTGGCGGCCTGCGTCCAGCTCGTAGAACTCCGCGTCGATCGATGACTTCGGCAGCTGCTCCGCGGCCGCCAGGTCGGTGTCGGAGGCGTCGGTGACGTACAGCTCGGCTGCCGTCTGCGGCAGCTTGTCCGCGAACGCGGCCGCCTCCTCCACCTTCTGGTGGAACGTCATGACCGTTCGCAGGTTGTACGCCGCGGCGTGCTCCAGGAGTGCGGCCTGCAGGAGCGCCAGGCGCCTGCCCCGCCGTGCCTCCTCGGACTCGCCGAGGACGGGGGAGGGGTCGCGGATCTCCAGGACGTCGATTTCGAATCCGGCGAGGATCCCCCGCTCGATCGCCTCCGACAGGCCCAGCTCGGCCAGCCAGGCGCCGTACGTTCCGTCTGGGTCATCGGCCATGCTCGCGATCTCCGCCTCCTGCCCGGCCGCGCCCTTCTGAGGCGCGGCCGCGGCCAGGATGCGCGGCGTCGCGGTCAAGTACAGCCGGAAGTCTGCAGGGATCCGGGTGTTGTCGTGGATGGCGGCCCAGGGGCGTCCGAGGTCGCCGGCGGTTCCGTGGGCCTCGTCGACGATGGCGAGGTCGAAGCCCGTCATCTGCTGCCCGTACAGCCTCTCTCCACCTGCCAGGGCGGCCTCCAGCGGCCCGCGGACTTTCCGCTGTCCCTTAGGTGCGTCGATGTCCTCGCGGTCCACCAGGGAGGCGTACGTGGCGAACACGACCACCGGTCCGGCCCCGGCCCACAGGGCGAGCTGGATGGGGTTGGTGGTGGTGCGGACCCCGAGTTTGTTCAGCACCGGGTCGTTCTCCAGCGAGCACACCGCGACCATCGGGGCCCGGTGGCCGACCAGGCGCCATGCCTGGGCGGTTTGGGCGAGCAGGTCCAAGGTGGGGACCGTGACGAGGATCCGGCCGCCGGGGAAGCACTCCATCGCGCTCGCGGCGGCCGTGATCGTCTTGCCCGAGCCGGTCGCTGACACGATGGTGCCCCGGGCCCCCTGTGGGGGCACAGATGACCTTGCAGGGAATCCCACCCACTGGCGGAAACTCGACTTCTGGTCGACCTGGTGTTCGCGGAGCTGGATCAAAGGAATTCTCCCGGTGTGGGAAGGACCTGTTCGATGGAAGTGATCCGGTATTCGGCGTCCTGGTATGTGCTGCCGGGCCGGCTGAACATGGCCTGGGCGTATTCGACCGCCGCACCGCCTGAGGCGGCGAAGACGTGCCGGACCAGGGGCTGTTCACCTGCCGAAGCGGCAGTGGGTCGGGCTGTGATCCGGTAGACGCGGTGGCGCAGCACCTCGACCGGCAGGCCGCCACCGGACTGTTCGGCCCAGGCCGCCTCTGTAGCCATACGCTGTACTCGCTGTTCTTCCCGGCGGGCCACTCGCCGGTCCTGGTCTGGGGAGTACACGGACATCTGCTGCTCCGCCATGACCTCTACGATGCGAGCCCATTCGATGCGCTGGCACGAGGCAATGTCCAGCGCGGTCGGCTTGCGTGGCTCCTGGGGTCCGGCGAGTGCGCGTTCCTCGCGGTCGCAGGCAGCCTGCCACTGTTCCTTCACCTCGCCCAGGACGAGTCCGTGGGCCTGTCTGACCACAGAGATCTGCGCCAATTCATCCGGATGGTATTCGTAGACAGGCATCCGCGAAACCTCACTCGATGCACCTGGAGGGTGTGGTGCTATTTCTCCAATGGTACATGCTGCATCATGCTATGGTCGGCGTCCGAGCACATGACTGACGAGCAGCGGGAAGCGAAGGAGGACGTCAGTGGTCGAGAATCCTTGGACGCCCGCCCATCAGGCGGTCGAGTCCAGCGACTATGCCGAGCTGACCCGCCTCCTCGATGAAGGCGCGGACGTCAACGAGGTGTGCTGGGGGATGACCCTGCTGGAGCATGCCATTGACCTGGAGGGTGACTCGGCACTCCAGTCGGGGACCCCCATCGATAGTCGGCTCACGGCGATACTGCTGGCCTACGGGGCCGATCCGAGACCGCAACCCCCGGGGCGGATGAGCGCGGTGGACCTGGCCGACTTCTACGGTCACGACATCGCCCACCGCCTGATAGACCGGATCACCTCAGCTGCTGCCAGCCGCCCGCGAAGCGGGCTGTGGTCCTGGAGGCGAAGCCGGAAGGACTGAACAGGCGGGAGCGAAGCGGACGCCTAACGGGCCGAAGGCCCCGACCCCGTGAAACGGGGTCACCTAGGCCCGCGCAGCGGGCCGTTCGGGACGGAGCGAAGCGGAGACCCGAACCGTCCGGAGCGAAGCGCAGGACTCCGGCCCGATGGCCGGCACTGGCCCGGCGAAGCCGGGCCCCGCTGAGCGCAGCGAAGCGGTTCCCTTCCCAAGCGCGCAGCGCTTGGGGCCCCGCTCCGCGGGAGA
>NZ_JBGWAB010000193.1:0-10269 GCF_041862025.1 Streptomyces sp. AB3(2024) | reverse complement strand
CGCGTTCGTCGCGGAGGCGGTGGAGGAGGGGATCCGGGCCCGTCAGGTGCCCGTCGACTACGCCTCGCATTCCGCGCATGTGGAGCGGATCGAGGCCGAGCTGCTGGAGGTCCTCGGGCCGATCGTGCCGCGCAAGGCGGACATCCCGTTCTACTCGACCGTGAGCGCCGGGCCTGTCGACACCACCGGTCTCGATGCCGGGTACTGGTACCGCAACCTGCGCCACCCCGTCCGCTTCGAGGAGACGGTCAAGGTCCTCCTGGAAGACGGCTTCGCCACCTTCGTGGAGTCCAGCGCGCACCCCGTCCTCACCATCGGGATCCAGGAGACCTCCGAGGCGGCCGGTGCCGAGGTCGTCACCACCGGCTCGCTCCGCCGTGACGAAGGCGGACTCCAGCGGTTCCTCACCTCCGCCGCCGAGCTCTTCGTACGCGGCACCGACATCGACTGGGCGCAGCTCTTCGAGGGCACCGGCGCCCGCCGCGTCGACCTGCCCACCTACGCCTTCCAGCACGCCCACTACTGGGCCCCCACCTCCCCCGCCGGAGTCGGCGACGCCGCCGCCGCGCGGTTCGGCATGGAGTGGGAGACCCACCCTCTGCTGGGCGGAGCCCTGCCCCTCGCCGAGACGGGAGAGGTGCTGTTCACCGGGCGGATCTCGCTCGTCGACCACCCGTGGATCGCCGATCACGCCGTCTCCGGCCGGACCCTGCTGCCCGGGACCGCCTTCGTCGAGCTCGTCCTGCACGCCGCCGCCGCGACCGGCAGCGCCGGCCTGGAAGAACTGGGCCTTGAGGCGCCGCTCGTGCTCCCCGGACGCGGAGCCGTCCAGGTCCAGGTACGGGTGGGGGCCGCCGACGGGAGCGGACGCCGCGCGGTGAACCTGCACTCCCGCACCGAGGCCGACGACGCCCCCTGGAGCCGTCACGCCTCCGGCGTCCTCGCCCCTGCCCCGGCCGCGCCGCAGGCCCCGGCACCGGCCGACTGGGCGGCCGCCGGCGGGGCGGCCTGGCCGCCGCCCGGAACGGAACCCGTCGAACCGGACGAGGTCTACGCCCGCTTCGCCGACCTCGGCTACGAGTACGGCGAAGTCTTCGCCGGGATCACCGCCGCCTGGCGCCGCCCCGGAGAGGTCTTCGCCGAGATCCGCCTCCCCGTCTCCGCGCGGAGCGCCGCCGGGCTCTACGGGGTCCACCCGGCGCTCCTCGACGCGGCGCTCCAGCCGTGGCTCGCGGGCGGACTCCTCGACGTGCCCGACGACGCGGTGCTGCTGCCGTTCGCCTGGCAGGGGGCCACCCTGCACGCGACCGGGGCCGACGCCCTGCGGGTCCGTCTCGCCCGCACGGCGGAGGGCGCCGTCTCGCTGGAGGCCGTCGACCCGGCCGGGGCGCCCGTCCTGACCCTCGACGCCCTCGTCATGCGGCCCGTCCCGCGCGAACGCCTCGCCGCGCTCTTCGGGGCGGCCGACGACGGACTGCCGCTCTACCGGATCGCCTGGCAGAGCGGCCCCGCGCCCGCCGCGCACCCCGTGCCGAGCGAGACCGGACGGCGGAACCCGGTGCACCGGCTGGCCGTGGCCGGAACCGACGGCACCGGCCTCGGCTCCGGGGCGGCCGGCGTCCCCGTCGACGTCCATCCGGACCTGGCCGCGCTGTTCGCCACCGTCGAGGCGGGCGCCCCCGTGCCCGACGCCGTCGTCGTGTCCTTCCCGGACACGGACACGGATGCGGACACGGACCCGGACGCGGAGCCGACGCCCGGCCGCGCCCCCGCCCCGGACGCCGTGCACGGGACCACCGCGCGGTGCCTGGCCCTGCTGCGCGAGTGGCTCGGCCAGGACGAACGGCTCGGCGCGGCCCGGCTGGTCGTGCTGACCCGGCGGGCCGTGGCCACCCGGCCCGGGGAGGCGCTGCCCGGACTGTCGGCCGCCGGGCTGTGGGGCCTCGTACGCTCCGCGCAGAGCGAGCACCCCGGCCGCTTCGTCCTCGCCGACACCGACGGCACCCCCGCCTCGGCGGCGGCCCTCGTCGAGGCCCTCGCCACCGGCGCACCGCAGTTCGGGCTCCGCGACGGCGAGCCGCTCACCCCCGTCCTGGCGCGCCGTCCCGAGGACGACGCCCCCGGGACCGCCCCGAACGGGTTCGACCCGGAAGGGACCGTCCTGGTCACCGGCGGGACCGGCACACTGGGACGGCTCCTCGCCCGGCACCTGGTCACCTCTCACGGAGTACGGGGCCTGCTGCTCGCCAGCCGCAGTGGACCCGCCGCCGACGGAGCCGCCGAACTGGAGCGGGAACTGACCGCGCTGGGAGCACGCGTCGAGATCGCCGCCTGCGACACGGGTCACCGCTCCGCACTGGAAGCACTGCTCTCGCGCGTACCGGCGGCCCACCCGCTGACCGGCGTCGTGCACGCGGCGGGCGTCCTCGACGACGGGGCGCTCACCGCCCTGGACGCCGGCCGGCTGGCCACCGTACTGCGGCCCAAGGCCGACGCCGCGCTGCACCTCCACGAGCTGACCGCCCACCTGCCGCTGTCCGCGTTCGTCCTGTTCTCCGGCGCCGCCGGCCTCCTCGGCCGCCCCGGACAGGCCAACTACGCCGCCGCGAACACCTTCGTCGACGCCCTCGCCCAGCACCGCAGGGCCGCCGGACTGCCCGCCGTCTCCCTCGCGTGGGGCCTGTGGGGGGAGGCCACCGGGATGACCGGGCACCTCTCCGACACCGACCTGCGGCGCATGCGGCGCTCCGGGCTCGCCCCCATGAGCAACGAACAGGGCCTCGCCCTCTTCGACCGGGCCCTCGCCGCCCCCGCCGCAACCGCCGACGAGGCCCTCCTCGTCCCCCTGCGCCTGGACACGGCGGCCCTGCGCCGCGAGCAGGCCGCTCATGGACCCGACGCGGTGCCCGTCCTGCTGCGCGCCCTGGTCCCCCCGGCGGCGCCCGCGCCCCGCGCCGCCACGACGGCCACCCCCGTGGCCCCGGCGGCGGCCGGTGGGCCCGCCGCGGGCGAGGAGACGGCACGGGCGCTCGCCCTGCGCCTGTCCGGCCTCGACCCGGCCGCCCGGCACCGGGAACTGCTCACCCTGGTACGGGGCGAGATCGCCGCGGTCCTCGGCTTCGCCGGACCCGGCGCCGTCGAACCGGCCCGGCCGCTGCGCGAGACCGGCTTCGACTCGCTGACCGCCGTCGAGCTCCGCAACCGGCTCACCGCCGCGACCGGACTGCGCCTGTCGCCGACCCTCGTCTTCGACCACCCCACCGCACAGGCCGTCGCCGAACACCTCGGCGGGGAACTGCGCGCCACCGGGAACGGCAGCGCCGCCGCGGGCGAAGCGGCCCTCGCCGGGCTCGCCGCCCTGGAGGCCGCCCTGGCCGCCCTGGAGGCCGACGACATCGCCCGCGAGACCGTCCACCGCCGGCTCACCCGGCTCGTCGCCTCGGCGGCGGCCGCCGCCGGGCCGCCCGCCGCACCGGCCCCCCTCGCGGCGGTTCCCGCCGCAGCCGCCGCAGCCGCCGGGACCGGCCTGGATTCGGCCGACGACGAAGAACTTTTCGCCTTCATCGAGGAGCAGTTGTGACGGAGAGCGCCCCGCACCCCACGGCCGGAAGCGACGACAACTCGGCCAGGATCCGCGACTACCTCAAGCGGGTCACGGCCGAACTCGTCAGCACCCGGGAACAGTTGAGGGCCGTGGAGGAGAGCGCCCGCGAACCCGTCGCGATCGTCTCCATGAGCTGCCGCCTCCCCGGCGGCGTACGCACCCCCGAGGCGCTGTGGCAGCTCCTCGAATCCGGCACCGACGCGATCTCCGGCCTGCCCGCCGACCGCGGCTGGGACCTCGACGCACTGTACGACCCGGACGGCGCCGCCCCCGGCACCAGCTACGCCCGCGAGGGCGGGTTCCTCCACGACTGCGCCGACTTCGACCCGGAGTTCTTCGGCATCTCGCCCCGCGAGGCCCTCGCCATGGACCCGCAGCAGCGGCTCCTGCTGGAAACCTCCTGGGAGGCGTTCGAACGCGCCGGGCTGCGCCGGGAAGACGTCCGCGACAGCCGTACGGGCGTCTACGCGGGCGTCATGTACGACGACTACGGCGCCCGCGTCCCCCACACCCCGGGCGTGGCCGTTCCCGAGGGCCTGGAGGGCTACCTCGTCAACGGCAGCGCGGGCAGCGTCGCCTCCGGCCGGATCTCCTACACCTTCGGCCTGCGCGGACCGGCCGTCACCGTGGACACCGCCTGCTCCTCCTCGCTCGTCGCCCTGCACCTGGCCGCGCAGGCCCTGCGGGCCGGGGAGTGCGACCTCGCGCTCGCGGGCGGAGCCACCGTGCTGTCCACGCCGACCATGTTCATCGACTTCTCGCGCCAGCGGGGCCTGGCCGCCGACGGCCGCTGCAAGGCGTTCTCCGACGACGCCGACGGCACCGGCTTCGGAGAGGGCGCCGGCATGCTGCTGCTCCAGCGGCTCTCCGACGCCCGTCGCGACGGCCGTACCGTCCTGGCCGTACTGCGCGGCTCGGCCGTCAACCAGGACGGCGGCGGCGCCGGACTGACCGCCCCCAACGGCCCGGCCCAGCAGCGCGTCATCCGGGCCGCCCTGCGCCAGGCCGGGCTCACCGCCGATCAGGTCGACGCCGTCGAGGCCCACGGCACCGGAACCAGGCTCGGCGACCCGATCGAGGCCCAGGCCCTCCTCGCCACCTACGGCCGGGCCCGGCCCGCCGGAGAACCGCTGCTCCTCGGCTCCCTCAAGTCCAACATCGGCCACGCGCAGGCCGCCGCCGGTGTCGCGGGCGTCATCAAGACGGTGCTGGCCCTGGGGCACGGGGTCCTGCCCCGGACGCTGCACGCCGACACCCCGTCCAGTCGCGTCGACTGGACCGCCGGAGCCGTCACCCTGCTCACCGAGCGCACCCCCTGGCCGCGGCGGGGGGACGGGCCGCGCCGGGCCGGGGTCTCCGCCTTCGGGGCGAGCGGCACGAACGCCCACGTCATCCTGGAGTCCGCCGGGCAGCCGCAGAGCCCGATGGCGGTGGGGCCGAACGCCGGGTCCGCCGAGGCCGTCGGGTCCCCCGAGGCAGCCGGGTCCGCCGAGGGCTCCGAGGCCTCCGAGCAGCCGCGGCCCACCGCCTGGGCGCTCTCCGCCCGGACCCGGTCCGCCCTGCGCGACCAGGCCCGCCGCCTCGCCGACCACGTCGCCGCCCGGCCCGCGGGCCGTACCGACCCCGCCGCCGTCGCCTCCGCGCTCGCCCACGGCCGCACCGCCTTCGCGCACCGCGCCGTCGTCCTCGGGGACGACCTCGACGCCCTGCTGCACGGCCTCGGTTCCCTCGCCGGGGACGAACACCCCGACACCGGGGCGACCGTCACCGGGGAGGCCGCCGAGGACCGCCGCACCGCGTTCCTCTTCACCGGCCAGGGCAGCCAGCGCCCCGGTACGGGCCGCGAACTGTACGCCGCCGAACCGGTGTTCGCCGCCGCCCTCGACGAGGTCTGCGCCGCCTTCGACCCCCACCTGCCGCGCCCGCTGCGCACCGTGATGTTCGCCGCGCCCGGCTCACCCGACGCCGCCCTCCTCGACCGCACCCGGTACACGCAGCCCGCCCTGTTCGCCCTCGAAGCCGCCCTGTACGCGCTCGTCACCTCCCGGGGCCTGCGGCCCGACGCCCTCGCCGGGCACTCCGTCGGCGAACTCACCGCAGCCTACGCGGCCGGGGTGTTCTCACTGCCCGACGCGGCCCGGCTCGTCGCGGCCCGCGGCCGGCTGATGGACGGACTGCCCGGGGGCGGGGCCATGGCCGCGCTCCAGGCCGGAGAAGAGGAAGTGCGCCCCCTGCTGGCCGGACGGGAGGACCGGATCGACCTCGCCGCCGTCAACGGGCCGGCCGCCGTCGTGGTCGCCGGGGACGAGCCCGACGTGGCGGAACTGGTCGAGCACTGGAAGAGCCGCGGTCGCGCCGCACGGCTCCTGACCGTCAGTCACGCCTTCCACTCGCCCCACATGGACGGCATGTTGACACAGTTCGAAGCGATCGCTCGCGGGGTCGAATTCCACCCGCCGAGGATTCCTGTCATGTCGAACCTGACCGGACGGCTCGCCACCGGCGACGACCTGCGCACCGCGGACCACTGGGTCCGCCATGCGCGCCGTCCCGTACGGTTCCTCGACGGGATCCGCGGGCTGCGCGCCGAGGGCATCGACACCTTCGTCGAACTCGGCCCCGACGCCGTCCTCACGGCCATGACCCGCACCGTCCTCGACGACGACGCGGAACACCACACCGGCACCGCCGCCTCCCCGGCATCGGCCCCGGCGTCGGCCCCTGCCCCGGCATCGGCCCCTGCCCCCGCCCCGGTCGCCTTCGCCGTGCTGCGCCGCGGCAAGCCCGAGGCCCCCGCCTTCGCCCGCGCCATGGCCACCGCGTTCGTCCACGGTCTGCCCGTCGCGCCCGCCCCCGAGCCCGTCCCCGGTACCGGCCTCGCCGCCGAGCTGCCCACGTACGCGTTCCAGCGCACCCGGCACTGGCTCGCGGCCCCCGCCCCGGCGGCCCCCCTCGCTTCCGCCGGAGTCGACACCGCCGGACACCCCCTGCTCGCCGCCCGCGTCGAACTGCCCGACGCGCAGGGCGCCGTGTGGACCGCGACCCTGTCCACCGCCGCCCAGCCCTGGCTCGCCGGGCACACCGTCGCCGGCCGTACCGTCGTCCCCGGCACCGCCCTCCTCGAACTCGCCCTCACGGCGGCCGCCGGCGACCCCCTCGCGGAACTCACCTTCGAGAACCCGCTCGTCCTGCCCGAAGACGCCGCCGTCCGCCTGCGCGTCCACCTCGGCCCCGCCGACGCCGACGCCACCCGGACCGTCCGCGTCGACTCCGCCCCCGCCGGCACCACCGACTGGACCCCGCACGCCACCGGCCGCACCGCGCCCGCCGAGCCCACCGCCCCCGACGCGGCCGCCTTCGACGGCCTCACCGGCAGCTGGCCGCCCGCCGGCGCCGAACCCGTCGCCCTGGACGGCGAGCACGCCCGCTTCGCCGCCGCCGGCATCGGCTACGGCCCCGCCTTCCAAGGGCTCCGGGCCGTCTGGCGGCGCGGCGAGGACGTCTTCGCGTACGCCGCCCTGCGCCCCGAGGAGAGCACCGACGCCACCGCGTACGGACTCCACCCGGCCCTCCTCGACGCCGCCCTGCACGCCGTCACCGCCGCCCGGCCCGACGCCCACGGGCTCGTCCCGTTCTCCTGGACCGGTACCGCCCTGCACGCCCGCGGCGCCGACGCCCTGCGGGTACGGATCTCCCCGGCCGGACCCGACGCCTACACCGTCAGCGCCACCGACCCCGACGGCCGGCCCGTCCTCGGCGCCGCGTCCCTCGCGCTGCGCCGGGTCGCCACCGACCGGATCGCCGCCGCGGCCCCCGGCCGCACCCCGCTGCTCCAGCCGGTCTGGACCCCGCTCCCCACCGCCCCGGCCGGCCCCGCCGCCCCCGCCTGGCACCTGCTCGGCGCGGGCACCCCCGCCCTGGCCGACGCCCTGGCCGCCACCGGCGCCCCCCTCCACCACCACCCCGGCAGCGACCTCGCCCGCGCCCTCGACTCCGTACCGGCCGGGGCGACCCACGTCCTCGCCGACCTGCGCGGCGCCGACGGCCCGCAGGCCGTGGGCCGCGCCGCGCTCGCCCTCGCCCAGCGCTGGCTCGCCGGCGAACGGCCCGAAGGGGCCCGGCTCACCGTCCTCACCCACGGCGCCACCGACGCCGGCCCCGCGGGATCCGTCACCGACCCCGCCGCCGCCGTCGCCTGGGGCCTGCTGCGCTCCGCGCAGACCGAACACCCCGGCCGGTTCGCCCTCGCCGACACCGATGAGGACCCGGCCTCCTACGCCGCACTGCCCGCCGCCCTCACCCGTACCGACCACCCCGGTCAGCTCGCCGTCCGCTCCGGGACCGCCCACACCCCCGGCGCCGAACGCAACCGCGACGCCCGGCGCGAGCGGCCCTGGAACCCGGCCGGCACCGTCCTGATCACCGGCGGCACCGGCGGCCTCGGCTCCGCCGTGGCCCGCCACCTCGTCACCCGCCACGGAGTACGGCACCTGCTGCTGACCGGCCGTCGCGGCCCCGGCGCCCCCGGCGCCGAAGCACTCGCCGCCGAACTGCGCGCCCTCGGCGCCGAGGTGACCCTCGCCGCCTGCGACGCCGCCGACCGCACCGCGCTGGCCGCACTCCTCGACGCCGTGCCGCCCGCACACCCGCTCACCGCGGTGGTGCACACCGCGGGCGTCCTCGACGACGGCCTCCTCACCGCCCAGGACCCGGAGCGCCTCGCCGCCGTCCTGCGGCCCAAGGCCGACGCCGTCCACGCCCTCCACCACCTCACCGCCCGCCTGCCGCTCGACGCGTTCGTGCTCTTCTCCTCCGCCGCCGGCCTGCTCGGCAGCGCCGGACAGTCCACCTACGCCGCCGCCAACGCCCACCTCGACGCCTTCGCCGCCTGGCGCCACGCCCAAGGACTGCCCGCCGTCTCCCTCGCCTGGGGCCCCTGGGCCGGCGACGGCATGGCCGGCGCCCTCGACGGCGCCGACGCCGCCCGGCTGCGCCGCACCGGCCTCGCCGCGCTCCCGCAGGCCGAGGCCCTCGACCTCTTCGACGCGGCCCGCGCCACCGGCCGGCCCGTCCTGCTGCCGCTGCGCCTCGACCGGACCGCCGCCCGGGAGGCCGGGGACGCGCTCCCGCCCGTCCTCGGCTCCCTGCTCGGCCCGGACGAGCGACCGGCCACCGCACCCCGGCCCGACGCCCCCGGCCCCCGGCGGGAGACCCTCGCCGACCGGATCACGGGCCTGCCGCACGCCGAACGCCCGGCACTGCTCCTGGACCTCGTACGCACCGAGGTCGCGCGCGTCCTCGGCTTCGCCGGCCCGTCCGACGTCGGCGTGGACCGCAGCTTCCGGGAAGCCGGCTTCGACTCGCTCACCGCCGTCGAACTGCGCAACCGGCTCAGTGCCGAGACCGGCCTGCGCCTGACACCGACCCTCGTCTTCGACCACCCGACGCCCCGGGCCCTCGCCGAACACCTCGACGCGGAACTGCCCGGCGCCGAAGCCTCCGTGCTCGCCCTGATCGGGCAGCTCGGCGCGGCGACCGCACAGGCCGACCTCGACCAGGACGCCCGCCGGACGGTCGCCGACCACCTGACCGCGCTGCTCGCCGAACTCGGCACCACGGTCACCGCCTCGGAAACCGCCACCGCCACCACCGCGCCGGCCACCGCCGGGGCCCCGGTGGACCCGGGCCGCGGCAAGGTCACCGAACTGCTCCACTCCGCATCCGACGACGAACTGTTCCAGCTGCTCGACAGCGGCTTCCGCTCCATCTGAAGCCCTGCACCGACACCTCCAGGGGAGAGCCGTGTCCGCTCACGACACCAACCAGGACGCCACGGGGAACGAAACCAGGCTCCGTGAATACCTCCGCCGCGCCATGGCCGAACTGCACGAGACGCAGGCACGGCTGCGCGAGGCCGAGGAGCGCGGCAACGAGCCGATCGCGATCGTGGGGATGGCGTGCCGTTTTCCGGGTGGGGTGAGTTCTCCGGAGGGTTTGTGGGATCTGGTGTCCTCGGGTGTGGACGCGGTGTCCGGTTTCCCGGTGGACCGTGGGTGGGACGTGGAGGGGCTGTTCGATCCGGAGCCTGGTGTTCCTGGTCGTTCGTATGTGCGGGAGGGGGGTTTCCTGCACGATGCGGGGGAGTTCGATGCGGACTTCTTCGGTATTTCGCCGCGTGAGGCGGTGGCGATGGATCCGCAGCAGCGGTTGCTGCTGGAGACGTCGTGGGAGGTGCTGGAGCGGGCGGGTGTGCCGGCCTCGTCGTTGCGGGGATCGCGCACGGGCGTCTTCGTCGGCGCCATGTACCACGACTACGGCACCGACCGCCCCGCCGCCCTCGACGACACCGGCGGCTACGGCGGCACCGGCACCTCCGGCAGCGTCGTCTCCGGCCGCATCTCCTTCGCCCTGGGGCTGGAGGGGCCGGCGGTGACCGTGGACACGGCCTGCTCCTCCTCCCTGGTGGCCCTGCACCTCGCCGCGCAGTCCCTGCGCAGTGGTGAGTGCGACGTCGCCCTGGCCGGCGGCGTCACCGTGATGGCGACCCCCTCCACCTTCGTGGAGTTCTCGCAGCAGCGGGGGCTGGCGGTGGACGGCCGGTGCAAGGCGTTCTCGGACGCGGCGGACGGTACGGGCTGGGCCGAGGGTGTGGGGATGCTGCTGGT
>NZ_JBGWAB010000192.1:0-10338 GCF_041862025.1 Streptomyces sp. AB3(2024) | reverse complement strand
GATCTCCGCGGAACCCCCCGCGGCCGGGGCCGGCGCGCGTGCGGGGCCCGGGTCAGGCTCCAGCGCCGCTCAACCGCGCGACGGGAGCGAAAACGGAGGCCTGCGGGACGTTCTTCCGGAGCCCGCCGCGGGCCGCAGGAGCAGCGAGAGCACGACGGCCGACACGCCCAGCCCGCCGAGGAAGGTCGCGAGCAGGGTGTTGTGCCAGGGACCCAGCGCCGTGTGCGTGAGGTACGCCCCGAACAGGGCCCCCGCCACCCCGCTGACCAGCACCGTTCTGGTGGAGGGAAGCCGCTTGGCGAGTACGCGCACGGCGGCGCCCGCGAGGGCGAGGCCCAGCAGGCCGGAGCCGATCGCCTCCAACAGCAGCATCAGGTCACTCCCATACGTCAGGGCAAACCGGGTCACTGCGGTCCTACCCGAAGCGGAAGAAACGGAAACGGCCCGGCGGTGTCAACCGCCGGGCCGTTCCCCTCAGTTCCCGGTGCCTCAGAGAGCTCCGAAACCGACCTTGCGCACGCTCGGCTCGCCCAGGTCGACGTACGACAGGCGGTCGGACGGCACGAGGACCTTGCGGCCCTTGATGTCGGTCAGGCTCAGCAGCGGCGCCGTGCCGGACAGCGCGGCGGCGACGATGCTCTCCAGCTCCTCGGCGCTCAGGTCGCTCTCCAGCACGATCTCCCGGGGTGCGTGCTGCACGCCGATCTTGACCTCCACGGCTATGTCCCTCCGACGGTCCGTTTCGCGCGATCAGCCGCGCCGTACCCGGTCCACATTAGCCCGGTGAGGCGACGCGATCGGCTCGCGGCGGACACGCTCGCAGCGAACAGCGGCCGGTCAGGGCCCGCCGCCGGCGCCCGCCGGACCCGCCCGCTCAGCCCTCGGTGCCGTGCAGCGGGAAGCCGGCGATGCCGCGCCAGGCGAGCGAGGTCAGCAGCCCCACCGCCGTGTCACGGGGGACCGGGCTCGCGCTGGACAGCCAGTACCGGGCCACCACCTGGGAAACGCCGCCCAGGCCCACGGCCAGCAGCATCGACTCGTCCTTCGACAGGCCCGTGTCCTCGGCGATGACGTCCGAGATGGCCTCCGCGCACTGGAGCGAGACCCTGTCGACGCGCTCGCGCACCGCGGGCTCGTTCGTCAGGTCGGACTCGAACACCAGTCGGAACGCGCCACCCTCGTCCTCGACGTACGCGAAGTAGGCGTCCATCGTCGCGGCGACGCGCAGCTTGTTGTCGCTGGTGGACCCCAGTGCCGTGCGCACCGCCACCAGCAGTGCCTCGCAGTGCTGGTCCAGCAGCGCCAGGTACAGGTCGAGCTTGCCGGGGAAGTGCTGGTACAGCACCGGCTTGCTGACGCCGGCACGCTCGGCGATGTCGTCCATCGCGGCGGCGTGGTAGCCCTGCGCGACGAACACCTCCTGGGCCGCGCCCAGCAGCTGGTTGCGCCGGGCACGGCGCGGCAGTCGCGTGCCCCGCGGACGCGCTGCCTCGGTCTGCTCGATGGCTGTCACGCCGCCTCCCACTTTCTTCAAGAACACAGTGCGCTCTGCGCCGCGCCGCCATCGTACTTTTCGGTAACCGAATCTGGTGGGTTCAAGCCGAGTTTTCTCGCGGTACGGACCACCCGGACACACCCCTGACACGCTGGTCAGCGCCCGTCAGCGGTAGTCGTCCTCGTCCAGCGGGACCACCCGTGCCTGCTCCGCGGCATCCGCCTCCGGAGCCTCCCAGGGCTCCAGACCGGTGAGTGAATCGTCCTCCTGCGGCTCGATCTCGATGGACTGCTCCGCGGTGTCCGCCTCCGGAGCCTCGGTGTTGAGCGCCTCCCGGAGTTCCTTGCGGAAGGTCTCCGGCTCCGCGGGATCGACTGTCATCTCGCTCCCCTCGCCTTCCCTCGTCCTCCTCACCTACGAGCCTAGGAGGATCGGCGGTCCGCCGCCAGACGATCCTGTGACCGCCAACACAAGCGATGACACGGGGGCGAGCGTGATCGTCTCGTAACATTGGCCCATGTCTTCGACCGAGCTGCCGGGTGTGCGGTCCACCGTCGAGCCGACCTCCCAGGTGGGAGCCGCGCGGGTGGCCGAAGGAGAGCAGCTGCGCACCGTCGCGCTGCCGGGCCTGGAGATGAACGTACGTTTCCGGCCACCGGTGCGGGAGGGCTTGCCGCCCGCGCTCTTCGTGCACGGACTAGGCGGTTCCTCACAGAACTGGTCGGAGCTCATGGAGCGGCTGGCCGGCAGCGTCGACGGCGAGGCCGTGGACCTGCCCGGCTTCGGCTGGTCGCCGCCGCCCGCCGACCGGGACTACTCCGTCACCGGGCTCGCCCGCGCGGTCATCCGCCACCTCGACGCCGCCGGGCGCGGCCCCGTCCACCTCTTCGGCAACTCCCTCGGCGGCGCCGTCTCCACCCGCGTCGCCGCGGTCCGGCCCGACCTCGTGCGCACCCTGACCCTGGTCTCGCCCGCACTGCCGGAGCTGCGCGTGCAGTGGTCGGCGGTGCCCACCGCCCTGCTCGCCGTACCGGGCGCGGCCCCCCTCCTCGTCCGGCTCACCCGGGGCCTGAGCGCCGAACAGCGCACCCTGGGGGTGACGGGCCTCTGTTACGGAGACCCCTCACGGGTGACGGAGGAAGGCTTCCGGGGCGCCGTCGAGGAGATGCGGCGCCGGATGGAGCTGCCGTACTTCTGGGAGGCGATGACGCGTTCCTCGCGCGGGATCGTCGACGCCTACACCCTCGGTGGCCAGCACGGACTGTGGCGCCAGGCCGGGCGCGTGCTCGCGCCGACCCTGCTCGTCTACGGCGGCCGGGACCAGTTGGTCTCGTACCGGATGGCGCGCAGGGCCGCCGCGGCCTTCCGCGGATCGAGGCTGCTGAGTCTGCCCGAGGCCGGCCACGTGGCGATGATGGAGTACCCCGAGGCGGTGGCCGCCGCCTTCCGGGAGCTGCTGCACGACACCGACCGGAATACCGAAGACAGCAAGGGCTGAGAACCGTGGGACGACATAGTCGCAAGGACTCCGCCCCCGCCGGTCCGCGGCCGGAGGCCGCGCCGCGGGAGCCGGAGCCGGAGCCGGAGCCGGAGCCGGAGCCCTTCGCACCCGGGCCGGCGTTCCGGGGTGCGCCCGGAGCGCGCCGGAACGCCGAGGCCACCGTCAGCCACCGGGGCTACGCACCGCCGGCCCGCCCCGCCCCGCCCGGCGCCCGCCCCGGAGGGCACCCCGAGCAGCGCGAGCCCGGCGGGGCCTGGGGAGCGGGCCCCGCCCCCGAAGCCGCCGACGTCCACGGCGACTGGCGCGGCGCCCCCCGGGCCACCGTGCACACCCCGCCGGTGCGCGGCACCGAGACCGCGGTGCGCGGTACCAAGACGCCGGTGCGCGGCGCCGACGCGCCCGTGCGGGACACCGACACCCCGGCCTTCGGCACCCCCGCCGTCGGCTTCCCCCGGGTCACGGTGGTGCCCCCGCCGCCCGCGCCCGACCCCCTCACCTCCACCGGCTCCCACCGCCGCGTGCCCGGTCCGCGCCGGCCCGGAGCGCCCGCGACCCGCGTGGGGTCCGGGGCCGCCGAGCCGCCCGTGGCGGGCCGGGGCGCGCGGATCCGTACGTACACCGGGATGGCCGCCGCGGCCGTCACCACCGTGCTGGCCGTCGTCGTCGCCGGTCAGGTGGTCGCCGACAGCGACTCCGCCCCCGGCAACGCGCACGCCGCCGGGGACGACGCCCCCGAACGCTCCCTGAGCGGCCAGTCCGCCGCCTCCCGCTCCGACGGCCGCGCCACCCCGGCCAACCCGCCCGCCGCCGCCGCGCAGCCGCAGACCTACGAACAGCAGATGGCGCGGCAGCTGCCCATCGACGCGAAGCTCGCCGGTCCGGGCACCTTCGACACCGTCCCCGGCTTCGCCAAGGCGCCGGGCAAGGGGAAGGTGGTGCGCTACCGCGTCGACGTCGAGCAGGGGCTGGGCCTGGACCCGCAGCTGTTCGCCGAGGCCGTGCAGCGCACCCTCAACGACCCGCGCAGCTGGGGCCACGGCGGTGCGATGACCTTCGAGCGGGTACCGGCCGGCGAGGCCGACTTCGTGATCACCCTGGCCAGCCCCGGGACCACCGGCACCTGGTGCGCGAAGTCCGGACTGGACACCACCGTGGACAACGTCTCCTGCGACTCCGCCGCCACCGAACGCGTGATGATCAACGCCTTCCGGTGGGCGCAGGGCTCACCGACCTACGGCCCGGACCAGATGCTCGCGTACCGGCAGATGCTCATCAACCACGAGGTCGGCCACCGGCTCGGCCACGGGCACGTGAGCTGCCAGACCCCGGGCTCGCTCGCGCCGATCATGCAGCAGCAGACCAAGTCCCTCGACATCGACAACATCCACTGCCTGCCCAACCCCTGGGTCTTTCCCGGGAGTTGACCGAAGAGCGACGGAGGACGGCCGGATCGGCGTTGACAGCCCGTCCGGTGATCGGTAATTGTTCTCCGCATGTCGCACCGCCACACCACCGCCGCGAGCGCCGCCATAGAGCTGGCGCTCCTCGGTGTGGCCGCGCACAGCGTGGCCGACATCTTCTGTCGCTGACGCCTGCCTGAGCGCGCGACCCGTTTCCGAACCGTCTCGCCGCGCCCGGGCACTCCTGCCCGCGGGCGCGGCGTCCTCCTCCTCGGTGCGCATTTCCACCGGTGATTCCGAACGCCGCCTCCCGCGCGGCCGCTTCCGCATCCCGTACACCGCATCCAGCAGTCGGCAGCCATCGCGCCGCTGCACGCCGAGAGGTCCCTTTTCCCATGCGTCAGTCCCAGATATCGCGCCGTGTGGCCGCGGTCGCCGTCAGCCTCGTACTGGCCGGAGGCGCCGCCGCCTGCGGGCCCGAGGGCGCCGCGGACAAGGCCTCCGCCGGCGGCAAGCCGGGCGCTTCCGGGTCCGCCCCGCAGAAGGGCGGCACCCTGACCGTCCTCAACAACGAGCCGCAGAGCGACTTCGACCCCGCCCGCCTCTACACCTCGGGCGGCGGCAACGTTCCCTCGCTGGTGTTCCGCACGCTCACCACCCGCAACCGCGAGGACGGTCCGGCCGGCGCCAAGGTCGTCCCCGACCTGGCCACCGACCTCGGCAAGCCCAACGCCGACGCCACCGAGTGGACGTACACCCTCAAGGACGGGCTGAAGTACGAGGACGGCAGCCCCATCACCACCGCCGACATCAAGTACGGCATCGAGCGCTCCTTCGCCGCGGAGCTCTCGGGCGGTGCCCCCTACCTGCGGGACTGGCTGGTCGGCGGGGAGACCTACGAGGGCCCGTACAAGGACGGCGGCAAGGGCCTCGACTCCATCGTGGTGCCCGACGCGAAGACCATCGTCTTCAAACTCCGCAAGCCCGAGGGCGAGTTCCCCTTCCTCGCCACCCAGACGCAGTTCGCCCCCGTACCCAAGGCCAAGGACACCGGCGTCAAGTACGAGGAGCACCCGGTCTCCTCCGGCCCGTACAAGGTCGCCAAGAACACCGGCGACGGCGAGACCCTGCTGCTGGAGCGCAACGAGAACTGGGACCCGAAGACCGACGAGGAGCGCAAGGCCTACCCGGACAGGATCGACGTCCGTTCCGGCCTCGACGCGGCCGTCATCAACCAGCGGCTGTCCACCAGCTCCGGCCCCGACTCCGCCGCCGTCACCACCGACACCAACCTGGGTCCCGCCGAACTCGCCCAGATCGGCGACAACAAGGAGCTCGCCTCCCGCGTCGGCACCGGCCACTTCGGCTTCGTCAACTACCTGGCCTTCAACCCGAAGGTGGCCCCCTTCGACAACCCGAAGGTCCGCCAGGCCATCTCCTACGCGGTCAACCGCACCAGCGTGATCAACGCGGCCGGCGGCTCCGCGCTGGCCGAGCCGGCCACCACCTTCCTGCCCGAGCGCGAGGCCTTCGGGTACAGCGCCTACGACCACTTCCCGGCCGGAAAGACGGGCAACCCGGCCAAGGCCAAGGAGCTCCTCAAGGAGGCGGGCTTTCCCGACGGGCTCACCGTCACCCTCACCCACTCCAACGCCCAGAACCGCCAGACCAGCCCGGAGATCGCCACGGCCGTCCAGCAGGCCCTCGCCGCCGCCGGCATCACCGTCAAGCTCGAAGGCCTGGAGACCAACGCCTTCAACGAGCGGCGCTGGGACGCCAAGAACACCCCCGGCTTCTTCCTCTCCCGCTGGGGCGCCGACTGGCCCTCCGGCGGCCCCTTCCTCGCGCCGATCTTCGACGGCCGGCAGATCGTCACCAACGGCTCCAACTACAACCACGCCCAGCTGAACGACCCCGCCGTGAACACCGAGATCGACGAGATCGCCAAGCTCACCGACCTCGCGGCGGCCGGCAAGCGCTGGGGCGCCCTCGACAAGAAGATCGGTGAGCAGGCCCTGGACGTGCCGCTCTTCCACCCCGTCTACAAGCGGCTCGTCGGCAAGGACGTCAAGAACGTCGTCATCAGCGACTGGACCGGCGTCCTCGACATCTCCCAGGTCGCCGTCAAGTGAGCGTCCTGACCAACGGGCCGGTGCCCGCGCCCGGGGTCACCACCCCGGCCGCGGGCACCGGCCGCCAGGTCTGGCGGCGGCTGCGCGGACGCCCGTCCGCCGTCACCGCCGCCGCGGTCCTGGCCCTCCTCGTCCTCCTCGCCCTCGCCGCACCGCTGTTCGCCCAGCTCACCGGCCAGGACCCGAACACCTACCACGACGACCTCGTCGACTCCGCCCGCGGCGGCGTACCCCTCGGCTCCTTCGGCGGGATCTCCGCCGACCACTGGCTCGGCGTCGAACCCGGCAGCGGCCGCGACCTGTTCACCCGGCTGCTCTACGGGGCCCGGATCTCCCTGCTCGTCGCCGTCGGCGCCACCACCGTGCAGGTCCTCGTCGGCGTCGCCGCCGGACTCGCCGCCGGACTCGGCCACCGCTTCCTGGGACGGTTCATCGGCGGCGTCACCGACGTGATGATCGCCCTGCCCATGCTGGTGCTGGCCATCGCCCTGACCGCCGTCGTCCCGCCCGACTTCCCGCGCCCCCTGCTGCTGATCCTCGTCATCGGCGTCCTCGACTGGGGCGGCACGGCCCGGCTGGTGCGCGCCCAGACCCTCTCCCTGCGCGGACTGGACTTCGTGGAGGCCGCCCGGCTGTCGGGCAACGGCACCCTGCGGATCGCCCGCCGCGAACTGCTGCCCTCGCTGGCCGCACCCGTCATCACCCTCGCCGCCATCAAGGTCCCGACCAACATGGTGATCGAGGCCTCGCTGTCCTTCCTCGGGGTCGGCGTGAAGCCGCCCACCCCGTCCTGGGGACAGATGCTCTCCAGCGCGCAGACCTGGTTCCGCGCCGACCCCGCCTACGTCCTGCTCCCCGCCGGACTGCTCTTCGTCACCGTGCTCGCCTTCACCGTCCTCGGCGACGGCGTCCGCACGGCCCTCGACCCGCGGGAGGGCTCGCGCCTGCGGGTCGGCACCAGAAAGGAGCGCACAGCGTGACCGGCTTCGTGCTCAAGCGGCTCGGCGCGGCCCTGCTGGTGCTGCTCGCCCTGTCCGCCGTCGTCTACGCCCTCTTCTACCTCGCCCCCGGCGACCCCGCCCGCCTCGCCTGCGGGGAACGCTGCAACCCGCAGCAGATCGCCCAGGTCCGCGAGCAGCTCGGCCTCAACGCCTCCGTCCCCACCCAGTACCTGCGGTTCCTCCAGGGGGTGTTGGCCGGCCGGGACTACTCCGGCGGCGCCGGACTGGTGCTGCACTGCGACGCGCCCTGCCTCGGCTTCTCGTACCAGAACGACCGGCAGGTCACCGAACTCCTCCTGGAGCGGCTGCCCGCCACCTTCTCGCTGGCGCTGGGCGCCCTCGTGATCTGGCTCGTCATCGGCGTCGGCACCGGACTGCTGTCGGCGATCCGCCGCGGCGGTCTCACCGAACGGCTCCTGACCGTGGTGACCCTCGCCGCGACCGGCACCCCGGTCTTCATCCTCGGGCTGCTGCTGCTCATGGCCGTCTGCGCCTACCTCCAGTGGCTGCCCTTCCCGACGTACGTGCCCTTCGGCGAGGACCCCGAGCAGTGGGCCTGGAACCTGCTGCTGCCCTGGGTCACCCTCGGCTTCTTCGAGAGCGCCAAATATGCGCGCCTCACCCGCAGTTCCACCCTGGAGACCCTCGCCGAGGACCACATCCGCACCTTCCGCGCCTACGGGGTGGGGGAGCGGGCCCTGGTCACCCGGCACGCGGTGCGCGGCGCCGTCGCGCCCGTGATCGCGCTCAGCGCCGTGGACTTCGGCACGATGATCGGCGGCGCCGTGCTGACCGAGTCCCTGTTCGGCATCCCCGGCCTCGGCAAGACCCTCATCGACGGGGTGCGGGTCGTGGACCTGCCGGTGGTCGTCGGCGTCGTCCTCGCCATCGGCGCGGCCGTCGTGATCGCCGGCGCCGTCGCCGACCTGCTGTACGCCGTGGCGGACCGAAGGGTGGCCCTGACATGACCGAACCGCTCGTGGACGTCAGCGACCTGGTGGTGGACTTCCCCGTCGGCGCGCCGGGGGAGTACCTGCGCGCCGTGGACGGGCTGTCCTTCACCCTGGAACCCGGCCGCGCCCTGGCCCTCGTGGGTGAGTCCGGCAGCGGCAAGTCCACCGTGGCCGCCGCCCTGCTCGGACTCCACCGCGGTACGGGAGCCCGGCTCGGCGGCACCGTACGGGTCGGCGGCACCGACGTGGGCACCGCCCCGCCGCGGCAACTGCGCGCCCTGCGCGGGGGCACCGCGGCGATGGTGTTCCAGGACCCGCTCAGCTCCCTCGACCCGTACCACTGCGTCGGCGACCAGATCGCCGAGGTGTACCGGATCCACACCGCCGCCTCCCGGCGCGCCGCCCGCGCCCGCGCCGTCGAGGTCCTCGACCGGGTGGGCATCCCCGACGCGGCCCGCCGGGCCCGCTCCCGCCCGCACGAGTTCAGCGGCGGCATGCGCCAACGGGCCCTGATCGCGATGGCGCTGGCGTGCGAACCCCGGCTGCTGATCGCCGACGAACCCACCACCGCCCTCGACGTCACCGTCCAGGCCCAGATCCTCGACCTGCTCCACGGCCTGCGCGAGGAGCAGGGCCTGGGGCTGCTGCTGGTCACGCACGACGTGGGCGTGGCGGCCGGGAGCGTCGACGAGCTGCTGGTCATGCGGGGCGGCTCCGCCGTGGAGCGGGGGCCCGTGGGCCGGGTGCTGTCCGCCCCCGGGGCCCCGTACACCCGCGAGCTGCTGGCGGCCGTCCCGCGGCTCGACGGGCCGCGCGCCCCGAGGCCGCGCCCGGCCCCCGACGCGGACGGGCCCGTCGTCGAAGCCTTCGGCCTGCGCCGGGAGTTCGGCCGCGGGAAGCGGCGGGTCGTCGCCGTCGGCGGACCGGACCGGGCCGACGGGGTCTCGCTGGCGGTGCGCCGCGGGGAGACCCTCGGCATCGTGGGGGAGTCCGGCAGCGGCAAGAGCACCCTCGGGCGGATGCTCGTCGGACTGCTGGCACCCGGCTCCGGCCGGATCCACCACGAGGGCCGGGAGAGCCCGGGCATCGCGCCCGGCGCCCAGATGGTGTTCCAGGACCCGGTGTCCTCCCTCAACCCCCGCCGCTCCGTGGGAGAGTCCATCGCCGACCCGCTGCGCGCGGCCGGCCGGGGCGACGAGGCCGCGATCCGGGCCCGCGTGGAGGAACTCCTGACCCGCGTCGGCCTGGAGGCCGGGCACTACGACCGCTACCCGCACGAGTTCAGCGGCGGCCAGCGCCAGCGCGTCGGCATCGCCCGCGCCCTGGCCCCGAAGCCCACGCTGATCGTCTGCGACGAACCGGTGTCCGCCCTCGACGTCACCACCCAGGCACAGGTCACCGCCCTGCTGGCGGAACTCCAGCGGGAACTGGGGATCGCGCTCGTCTTCATCGCGCACGACCTCGCGGTGGTCCGGCAGGTCAGCGACCGAGTCGCGGTCATGCGCGGCGGCCTGATCGTCGAGGAAGGCCCGGTCGACGAGGTCTACGACCGCCCCGCCCACCCCTACACCCGGCAGCTGCTGGACGCCGTACCGGCCCTCGACCCGGGGCTGGCGGCACGGCGGCGGTCCGCGCGGCAGGAGGTGTTCGCGTAGGCCCGCACGGGTGCGGGACCCCTTTCTAGCGTGCTCGAACGCGAACCGTACGGGAAAGTTACGACTCTTCACCCCTTCCGGTGGGGGGGGGGGGGGGGGGGGGGGGGGGGCGGGGCGGGGGCCGCCCCGCGGGCGGGGGGGGGGGGGGGGGGGGGGGGGGGGGGGGGGGGGGGGGGGGGGGGGGGGGGGGGGGGGGGGGGG
>NZ_JBGWAB010000191.1:0-10412 GCF_041862025.1 Streptomyces sp. AB3(2024) | reverse complement strand
GCGACCATCCGCACCGCACGACGGCGCAGCTCAAGCGGGTACTGGGAAGGACGTGCCATGACTCGATCCTCTCAAATGATCGAGTCCCCACCAAACCCGGAACGGTTCAGACTGCCTCGCCCAGGAGCTGCTGGTGCCGGTGAGCGCGGACTACACCGAGCCCATCCGGTTTGCCGCGGCGTTGCGTGATGCCGCCGCACGCACAGGACCCTTCCGGCAGGCCGTCCTGTGGATACATGCCGGAGGACGGCCGCACGCGTACGCCGCCGTCGCCGACACGCTCACAGACGACGCGCTGGTGGTCGATGTACTTGGGAGCAGGGCCGCAGCGCCCACCGCACCCAC
The DNA here is from genome assembly GCF_041862025.1 of Streptomyces sp. AB3(2024). NCBI lineage: Bacteria > Bacillati > Actinomycetota > Actinomycetes > Kitasatosporales > Streptomycetaceae > Streptomyces > Streptomyces sp. AB3(2024). The sequence continues at coordinate 10,067 of NZ_JBGWAB010000191.1, read as the reverse complement.
GCCCCGACCACCCAAAGCTCTCAGCCGCACGCGCCACCGCAGCGTCATCCTCGGATTCACCGGGCACGGATCGGACACCCGGTGGCTCGACCACGAAGAGATCAGTGAGGGAGTGCTGGCCGCGCTACGGTCCCCTCAGGACAGCGGACTCCACGTGGTGGGCCGGGTCCGTCCCTGGGAAGACCGGCCCTAGAAGACCCCTTCCTGCGCCTACGCTGCCTGACTCAAGGAGCTTCCACGATGCCTCCGAAGATCGTAAAGAACGTGGTCGACGGCAGGCGGGTCGCCGTCCTGCCCTGGCCACCGCAGTACAGGGGCAGGACGCTCGCGAGTGAAGGATTGCGGCTGCCGCAGGCACCGCAGCTGGCTCACACCTCGCAGGTGTTCAGCATGTTCGCCAGGGCAGCCTTCTCCCCCTCGGTGACCGAGAGGTTGTAGATCGCCTTCACGTACGTCCAGGCCCGGCCGTAGGTGCACCAGTAGGCGCTGCTCGGCGGCACCTAGAACTCCGGGCTCTAGGGCGCGTATTGAGTCGTGATCAATGAGTTGCTCTGGTGAGGTCTTTGATCCAGATCATCGATGCGCGCAGGTGGAGGCCGGCGAGGTAGCTCTCCGGGGTCTTGTCGCACCTGGTGGCGATGCCTCGCCAGGCCTTCAGCTTGTTGATCAGCCGCTCGACGGTGTTCCTCTCCTTGTAGAGCTCGGCGTCGTGGCTGACGGGTCGGCCGCCCCTGAAGCCCTTCTTCTTCCGGTTGGCGGCCTGGTCGACTTTCTCCGGGATGATGGCCTTGATGTGGCGTTTGCGCAGGTGGGCACGGTTGCCGCGGGATGAGTAGGCCTTGTCCCCGGCGACGGCGTCGGGCCGGGTGCGGGGGCGGCCGACGGGTCCACGGACCCGGATCTTCTCCAGGACGGGGATGAACTGCGGGCTGTCGGCCGCCTGTCCGGCGGTCAGGACGAGGGCCAGCGGGCGGCACTTGCGGTCGGCGGCGAGGTGAACCTTGCTCGTCTGCCCGCCCCGCGAACGTCCCAGGAGAGCGGCCCTCAGCCGGAGCCTTCGGCGCCGCCGGACGCGTCGTCGCTCCGCGCGTTCGGGGTTCGCTTCTTCGATATCCCGTCCGTTTTGTTCTTCGCTGTCGCCCCCTTTGAACTGGCCTTCTCCTCCTCGGCGGCAGCCTTCTCCAGAGAGGTGAGCACGTCCTCACTCATGTGCATCCCGGCGGCGTCGTGGTGGGCGCGCGCGGTGGTGGAGTCGATGCTGACCAGGGACAGGTCCACCTGCCCCCGCTTCGCGGCCTCCGCGATCAAGCCCTCCAGCAGGGCCTCGAAGACGCCGGCATCACGCCACTGACGGAAGCGGTTGGAGACGGTCGACCACGCACCGAACTCCCGTGGCATCTCCCGCCACTGCCCGCCGGTCTTGAACCGCCAGATCACACCCTCGAACTGCTGCCGCAGGCGCTCGGGATACGGGCCGTACTCGCCGATCGGCAGGTACGGCCCGATGAACTCCCACTCTTCGTCCGTCAGTTGCACTCGCGTCACGCGAAATGATCTACCGGATCAGCGTCCACTGCGAGAGCGAATCCCTCAGATAGTCTGAACGCATGACTGATGTGGCGGGACGGGTCGAGCCGTCCGGGGTGTGGGCCACAGCCGTGCGCGTGGCCCGGGTGAGGGCGATGGAGACGGCACGCGAGCAGCCGCTGTTCCGGGACCCGCTGGCGCTGGCCTTCGCCACGGCCGGCGGGATCGGCCCCGGGGCGCCGCCGCCCCCGCGCGCGGACGAGGCGGCGCGGCGCCGCTGGCTCGGTGTGGCCATCTCGATCGTCATCCGGACGAAGTTCCTGGACGACCTGCTGGACCGGGCGGTCGCGTCCGGTGTCCGGCAGGTCGTGCTGCTCGGAGCCGGGATGGACAGTAGGGCCTTCCGGATGGACTGGCCTGCGGGGACCCGGCTGTTCGAGGTCGACACGGCCGAACCGCTGGGCTTCAAGGCCTCGGTGCTGCGTCAGGAGCGGGCCGTTGCGCGCTGCGAGCGGATCACCGTCCCGGTCGACCTGCGCGAGGACTGGCCCAGCGCCCTGGCCTCGGCCGGGCACGATCCGTCGCAGCCGACGGTGTGGATCGCCGAGGGACTGCTGATCTATCTGCCCGAGGACGCGGTGCAGTCGCTGCTCGAACGCGTTGGCGCGCTGTCCGCTGCAGGCAGCATGATGGGCCTGACACTGGGCCCGCGCGGTGTGGTCGAACGCTTCCGCGGGGACGCCGGTCCGGGATCGGCAGCGTCGATGTGGGTCTCGGAGATGCCGGAGGACCCGGTCGGCTGGCTGGACGGCCTCGGCTGGGAGGCGGAGACCTTCACCCTGCGTGAGCGCGCCGAGGCCTACGGACGTCCGGTGCTCACCCCGTCGCAGCAGGATGAGGGCACCGGCGGACTGGTCTCGGCGGTGCGCGCGGCGCACTGAGCACGACGAAGGCCGGCCCCCGCGTGTGGCAGGGGCCGGCCTTCGACTGGAGGAACACCGTCGAGCGGCTGATCAACAAGCTGAAGGCCTGGCGAGGCATCGCCACCAGGTACGACAAGACCCCGGAGAGCTACCTCGCCGGCCTCCACCTGCGCGCATCGATGATCTGGATCAAAGACCTCACCAGAGCAACTCATTGATCACGACTCGATACGCGCCCTAGTCGGCACCTCCCGCATAGCGGGGGAAGTGCATGTCGCACTGCCTGGCCGGGCCGGGGCCGGTTCCGGGCTGCTCGGTCATTCCGGTCAAACATGCGCAGTCTTTCAGTCAAGCTTGACCGCATTCTTTTCAATCGTGACAGCGTTGCGATCTCAACTGACCCTAAGCACTGTGGAGTTAATGTCCATGTCAAGGTTCAGATCCAGGGCGGCAGCAGTCCTCGGCTCCGCACTCCTCGCCTTCGCCGGTATCTGGACAGCGGAAGCCGCACCCGCCGCCCCTTGGAACCCGGTGTCCAACGCCAGTGCGGCCCCTAAAACGCTTACCGCGGATGTGTGGACCCCCGCCCGCATGGAGGCCGCGATCCCGGCTGATGATGCCCGGCGCACATCCGCGCCTGCCAAGGACCAGCCGTCAGCGGCCCCCCGTCGGACCCCGTTATCGGTCACCCCGGCCGGGCCCAAGGCCGTGCAGCAGCCCGTGCCGGCGACCCAGGCCAGCGACACGGCGACCGGCCCTACGCTCGCGGCCACCGTGAACGCGTCGACCTTGGTGGGCAAGGTCTTCTACCATAATCCCACGAACGGCAACGACTACGTCTGTTCGGGCTCCTCGGTGAACAGTGCCGCCCAGAACGTGGTCCTCACCGCCGGGCACTGCGTCTACGACGGCGCCTGGATGACCAACTGGATCTTCGTTCCCTACTACGACCACGGCGCACGCCCCTACGGCACGTGGTACGCGGCCAACATGACCACCTTCAACGGCTGGACGCAGAATCACTACCGCGAGTACGACGTCGCCTTCGTGAACGTGTGGAACAACGCCGACACCCTGGGCCACACGGTAGGCGGTGAGGGCCTGCGCACATGGGGCTCCATCCCCCAGGCCGTCCTGGGAGTGACCGCCCTTGGCTACCCCGCGGAGGCTCCGTACGACGGCCAGTGGCAGTACTACTGCCTGGGCAGTGCCACCCTGGACACCAGCGACAACACGCTCGGCATGCCCTGCCCGCTGAACGGCGGCAGCAGCGGCGGTCCCTGGCTCCAGAACTACGACAACGCCACCGGGCTCGGCTACGCCGTGGGCATCAACGAGTCGACCTCCGGCAGCACTCTCTACAGCTCGCCCTTCACCTCGGCTGTGAGCAACCTCTACAGTCTTGTACAGGACGACGTCTATTCCTGACCCCTTCGGATGCCGGGAGTTAAACCGCATGCCGACCAAGCGGACCGCCCTGCTCCTCACCATCCTCCTGCTGACCGTCGGCTGCGGGCGGGCTACCAGCACGGCGGGCGACTGCCCTCCCTCCTCACCCCCCGCGGCGGCCGACCAGGCAACGAGCCGGCCCGTCACCGACGACCCGTCGGCCGTCGCCTCGTACTGGACCGACGAACGCATGCACAGCGCCAAGCCCGCCCCCATGCCGTCCAAACCGGAGCCGAACTGCGGCCACTGACTCCGCCTCGGATACGGCGCGGCAGAACGCGGACACGGGATGGTCCCGGACCCGATGGGTCCGGGACCATCCCGTGTCCATGTCGCCGGGGGCGGGCTGCTTTGTCCTACGCGGGACCCTGGCCCGGGACAGCTACTGGCCACACCCCACCTGAATTACCCGTGCGTAAAGTTACTCCGCGGAAGAGGCAGGGGCCGTTTCCATTGGAAACGGCCCCTGGACTCGCAGCTACCAGGACACGGCAGCCGTCCTGCCCGCCTCATCTGAGCCCGCACGAAGAGGAGGGGCACCTCGTCTGCACGGTGCCCCTCGATACACCGTTCGATCGACAGACCCTGCCAAAGCGTCGCCGTACCGTTGGGAAGCTGGATCTTCCCAATGCGGTAGAGGGTGATGAATGTGACGGTGACTGTGCCTCGGCATGTGCTGCCCGGCGGCCTGGCTCGCCGTGCCGAGGCGCTCGACAAGAGCGCGGCATGGCACATCCGGCAACTGGACTGTTCACCCGAGGCGTTCACGCTGGCATTCGGGACGTCATCCCTGGCGGCCCTGACGCACTGCGGTGAGGATCCGCGTGCGGCGGACCTAGCGACCTGGGAGGCATGGGTGACGGCCATGCAGGTCGGATCGGCCCTGTTCGCCACCTCGACGGCGACGGCCGGCACGGTGGAGTGCCGCATCGCAGACGAGGTGCGCACCCTCCAGGCGGGCGGGCCTCAGTACGCCGGAAACCCGGAGAACTGGATCAGTGCCTTCTGGCTGGCGATCGTGTGCCGGGAGCCAGAGCGGCTGACGGCCCTGGCCCGCGTTCCCGTGGAGGTGCTCAGGGCATCAGGTGCAGAGTGCCCCGGATACGTGTACCCCTGGGTGGAGACCCTCCAGACTTGGTGGCTCCGCGGCGGTGACCTGGGCGCCTCGCTGGACGCTGCGATCGCGGGTACCGATCCGGAAGGGCTCCACCGGGAGGACCGGAGCCTGATGCTGCGGATCCTCTACCCTCCGATGAACCTCTTCCTGTTCTACGTCACCGCCGATCACGCAGGCTTCAACGAGGCACTGGCCGATGCGCTCCGGTGGCACAGGGAGTACTGGACAGGCCTCGACGAGGGCGCCGGCAACAGCAACAGCCTTGTCGCGCTCGGCCCCCTGGCCATGGCCTGCCTGGCATACGATGCCGGATTCCCGCTGACCATCGAGTCGGATTACCTTCCCAGGCACCTCTTCGCAGGCAGCTGGGTCGGCGAGTTCGACACCCTGAGTGGCTGTTGTCTTTCCGTCCGTGGCTGCGGTGTTTCCGCTGGTCAGGAGTAGGAGCGGTGGTTCGGTGGGAGGGTTGGCCTGTCGGGTTGTTGTTCTCCGGGAGGTCGTGGATGCCGTCAGTTTCTGGGTTGCTGGAGGAGCGAGAGCTCGCTGCTCGTCGTCGTGTGGAGGGGTTGCGGGAGGAGGCCGATCGCGTCCAGGCCGAGCTGGTGGTGGCCGAGCAGGACTGGAAGGAGTGGGTCATTGCCCGCTCGCGGGTCGGCGAGGTCCTCGGCCCGGGCGGTGCTGGAGATGCCGCTCCGGATTCCGCCGTGGGTCTGCGAGAGACAGGTCCGCAGTCCGGGCCGGTGAAGCCGAAGTCGGTGGTGCCGGTGTGGCGCGAGGGGCTGGCCTGGTCGGTACTGTCGGTGGACTATCAGCGCATCCTGCGGGTCCTGTCCGACCGGCACCGTCTCGGCCAGGGGCCGCTGACCTGCCAGGACATGGCCGCCGCGTTCGGCATTGACCCGGTGCCGGCGAAGGTGGAGACGCTGCGGTCGAAGGCGAAGCGGCTGGTGGCCCGGGGCTGGCTGGCCGAGTCGACGCCGGGGCAGTTCACGCTGATGCGGGGCGCGTCCGGGCCAGTCGGCGCGTCGTGAGCAGGGTCATCGACCAGTAGATCATCGCCTCGGCGTTCGCGGTGCGGCGTTCGAAGTCACGGACCAGGCGGCGACTGCGCATCAGGTGGGCGAAGAACCGCTCGACGATCCACCGCTTGGGCAGTATGACGAAGCCGCGCATGTCGTCGCTGCGTTTCACGATCGCCAGGACCAGCGCGAGCATGGCGAGGCAGTGCTCGATGCGGCTGCCGGTGTATCCGCCGTCGGCCCAGACCAGCTCCAGCCGGTGATGCACGTCGGTGACGTGCTCGAGAAGTACCCGGGCGGCAGTGCGGTCGCCGGTGTCGGCAGGGGTGACCATCACGCCCAGCAGGAGACCGAGCGTGTCCACCACGGCGTGCCGTTTGCGGCCGTCGATCAGCTTGCCGCCGTCGAATCCGCGGCTGTCGGTGCCGACGGCGGCGTCCGCTTTCACCGACTGGGAGTCGATCACACCCGCGGTCGGCTCCGGGTCGCGGCCCGCCTTCTCGCGGACTTTCCCGCGCAGCCGGTCGTGGAACTCGACGATCAGACCGTGCTCGCGCCAGCGTCGGAAGAAGGCGTAGACCCGGTCCCATGGCGGGAAGTCGGCCGGCATGGCCCGCCATTTGGTTCCGTTGTCGACCAGGTAGTGGATCGCGTCCAACATCGTCCGGTGGCAGTACGCCTCCGGCTGCCCGCCGCGGCCCTCGAGCCAGCCCGGCACCGGCAGCAGTGGCCGGACTGCGGCCCACTGCGCGTCTGTCATGTCGGTGGGGTAGCGCCGCTGGCGCGTCCCGTTGTCAGCGGCGTTCCCGAACCGGTGCGCGAGGCAGTCACACGACGGGGTGAGTGGACTGGACCCGGCCCGCACGAAGGCGTAGAGCTGCGACAACAGGGCCTCCTGGAACACTCGTTGGCGTAGACACCTACCGAGCTACCAAGAGGCCCTGTTCTCATGCCCGCAACCCACCACGATCACCTGAACGAGACCCCCGTTCGACCAACACCCCGCAAGAACAAGACAACAGCCACCCGGGCTGCGGGTCCGGGTGGAGGTGAGCGACGCGCGGGGCGAGGCGGAGCCGGTGGAGGCGGTGGCCGGGGTGGACCCGTGCCTTGCGGAGAGCGGGCGGGGGCTGGTGCTGGTGGGGGCCGTGGCGCGGGAGTGGGGGGTGCGGCCGCGGGGCAGCGGTGCGCCGGGCAAAACGGTATGGGCCAGCCTGTGACCATCCCAGCCTGCCCGGCCCGAGCATCCCGCCATCCCAGCCTCCCCGGCGTTTGAGGGGCCGCCGGAGGCAACCACGGCCGAACTCCGCCCGCGACCCGGCCTCCCGGGCTCCGCCCAGACCCGGTCCTCAAACGCCGGACGGGCTGAAGGTGGCCCGGACGGGCTGAAAGGCACCCGCCCCGGGTCGGTCACCCGTTCGGCCCGGTTCCGCCCGACAGGGCCCAGGTAGGGGACGGCCCGTCCTTCCCCACCACCCGCCCCGGAGGCATCCGTGCCCGACATGAACGGCCCCTACAAGCCCGGCACCCCCTGCTGGATCGACCTGATGGTCCCCGACCAGCAGGCGGCCCTCGACTTCTACTGCGACCTCCTCGGCTGGCAGGGCGAGGTCGGCCCGGCCGAGACCGGCGGCTACTCCGTCTGCACCCTCAAGGGCAGGCCCGTCGCCGGCATCATGAAGGCGTCGAACCCGGACGGGACCGTGCCGGACCCGATGCCGCCGACGGTGTGGACGACGCACCTGTCCACCGACTCCGTCGACGCCGCCCTCAAGTCGGTGACGGACGCGGGCGGCAGCGTCATGATGGGCCCGATGGACGTCATGGACCTCGGGCGGATGGCCGTACTCGCCGACCCGACGGGCGCCGTCGTCGGCCTCTGGCAGCCCGGCACCTTCGACGGCGCGGGCATCGTCAACGAGCACGGCGCGCTGATCTGGAACGAGCTGAGCACCGGCGACACCGCCGCCGCCTCCGCGTTCTACTCGGCCGTCCTGCCGGTCACCACGGCCACGACCGAGATCCCGGGCGCCGAGGGGTACATCGAGTTCAAGGTCGACGGCCGCGCGGTCGCCGGGATGATGGACCTGTCCGCGCTGCTGCCCGGGACCCCGCCGAACTGGCTGCCGTACTTCCAGGTGGACGACGCCGACGAGATCCAGGCGGCGGCGACCCGCGCGGGCGGCACCGTCCTGGCCCCGGCCTTCGACATGGCGGTGGGCCGGATCGCCGTCCTCGCCGACCCGCAGGGCGGTGTCTTCGCCGTGATCACGGCGAAGGCCCCCGAGCAGCCAGCCTGATCCGTTCCGCGGCCGGGGAGGCGCACCGAAGGGTGACCTCCCCGGCCGCGGCGTGTTCCGGCTCGTTTTCCTACATCAGTGAGGCGTGAGGGAAACGTTAGCGGGCGTGAGGGAAACGTTAGCGGGGCGCCCTACGGTCGGCGCACGGTGGCCCAACCACCACCGCGCGCACGCTCCCGCGGTCTCATCCGCGGAGATACGGAGATCAGGTATGAGCCCCACCCGTCGTGACGTTCTGAAATGGGGAGCCGGAGCAGGCGCCGCAGCAGCGGTCACCCTCGGCCTTCCCGGCACCGCCCGGGCCGCCGGTTACTACGCCCCCGATTGGATGGGCAAGCTGCCCGGCAGCACGCCGGTCACCGCCCTGACGATCCCCGGGACCCACGACTCGTGGTGCACCGACCCCAACAACGGAACCAAGTGGGCCCAGACCCAGAATTGGGGCGTCCCCGAGCAGTTCGAGCGCGGAATCCGCTTCCTCGACATCCGCCTGAACGGACTCCAGGGCGCACCGAACGAATTCGGCCTCTACCACGGCTCCGCCTACCAGGGACACCGCTTCCAGGACGTCCTGGAAGCCTGCCGCAACCACTTCAAGAAGTACCCGGGCGAAACCGTCATCATGCGGGTGAAGAACGAGAACTCGGGCGGGCAGGCCCTCTCGGACGAAGAGTTCCGGCGCCGCTTCAATTACTACCTGGACACCATGGGCTACCGGAGTCTGGTGTGGACCGCACCGTTCTGGCCCAAGCTGGGCCAGGTGCGCGGCAAGGTCATCATCGCGGCGGACTTCGCGAACGACTGGGGCATCCTCACCTGGGACAGCAACAAGGCCTTCAATATCCAGGACGACTGGAACACCACCAACTTCACGAAGTCCGCCACCATCATCAAGCAGTTCGACAACGCCTGGTGGCACCAGGACTCCTCCCAGATGTTCGTGAACTTCACGAGCTATTCCGGCGGGAACTGGCCCCAGCAGAACGCGAATCTGACGCTGCCGGACGTTCTTCGCTACCTGGACGCCCGGAAGACCGAGAAGGTCCACCTCGGCATCGTTCCGATGGACTTCCCGGACTTCTTCCCGGACATCGTCCGCCTCCTGGTCCAGAAGAACTTCCTCTAGACCGTCAGGCCGCCCTCTCCGGCGTAACGAGCCGAGGATCGTGGTGAGGAACTCCCCCGTCCAGGCGCAGAGTTCCCGCCCGACCAGCGGCTTGCCGCCGACCCGGGCGGTCTTCGGGCGGGGCACCAGGATCTGTGAGGTGACCGGCTTGAGGACCGTCCCCGGGTAGAGCCGCTTGAGCCGCAGCTCCTGCGATTCGCGCAGCTCGACCGGGCCGAAGCGGATGTTGGTGCCCGCCAGGGTGATGTCGCCGACCCCGCAGGCGCGCGCCAGCATCCGCAGCCCGGCCACCAGCAGCAGGTTCTCCACCGGCTCCGGCAACGTGGCGTAGCGGTCGGTGAGTTCCTCCCGTACCGCCTTGATGTCCGCCTCCGAGCTGGCGGCGGCGATCGAGCGGTAGGCCTGCAGGCGCAGGCCCTCGCCCGGCGCGTAGTCGTACCGGCAACCCTCGTTCGACCGCCAAGCGAACCTCTCGGTACGACAACGGCTTCTCAACTTGATCTTTAACCTCGTTGTTCCTTCAAGCGGACGTGTTCGGTGAGGGTCTCGGCTCGTTTCACTGTCTTTCCGGGCTCGTGCCGTGGGGCTGGCCTGCGGTTTTTCGAG
>NZ_JBGWAB010000190.1:0-10636 GCF_041862025.1 Streptomyces sp. AB3(2024) | reverse complement strand
GCTCGCCGACGCCGCCGCGCAGGCGGTCGCCGGATGGGCCCGGACGCTGGCCCGACGGGCGCGGCTCGAACTGCCGGAGCTGGCCGGGCTGGGGCCGGTGGCCACGGTCGGCCCCCGGCTGCCGGGCTGCGCGCCCGCGCTGGAGACGGGGGCGCCGCGCACCGGGGTGCCGGTGTACGGGGGCACCGACGCCGCCGACGCGGTGATCGTCTTCACCTCCGGGACCACCTCGCGGCCCCGGGCCGTGGTGCACAGCCGGGCCGGGCTGGCCGCCGGGATGGACACGGTGGCGGCCCTGTTCACGGCGGACCCGGCGGCCGGGGGGCAGTGCGCGGAGCCGGTGCTGGGCGGCACCTTCTTCGTGCTGGTGCCCTCCCTGACGCGCGGGGCGCCGGTCGCCCTGCCGGCCCGCTCCCCCGCCGTGCTGGCCCGCCAGCTGCGCCGGCTGCGGCCCCGGGACGCCTATCTGACCCCGCCGCAGCTACGGGACGCGCTGGGGGCGGGCGCCCGGTTCGGCGGCCGGGTGTGGACGGGGTCGGCTCCGGCGAGCGCCGCGCTGCTGGACCGGGTCCGGGCGGCGGGCGCGGACGAGGCGTGGGGGGTGTACGCGCTGACCGAGCTGTTCCCGGCGGCCGCGGTGGAGTCCCGGGAGAAGGCGGCCTTCGCCGGGGCGGGGGACCTGGTCGGCGCCCCGCTGCCCGGGGTCCGGGCCGTGGCGGACGGGGACGGGCAGCTGCTGCTGGCCGGGCCCGCGGCCCGGGACCGCTACCTCGGGGAGGAGCCCGATCCGTGGGTGCGCACGGGCGACCGGGCGCGGCTGGACGGAGCGGGCCGGATCGTGCTGGAGGGCCGGTGCAAGGACATGGTGCTGCGCAGGGCGGAGAACATCTACCCGGGTCTGTACGAGCCGGGGCTGCACGTGCCCGGGGTCGAGCTGGGCGTGCTCGTCGGGGTCCCGGCGGGCGACGGGGACGAGCGGCTGGTCGCGGTGGTGCAGCCGCAACGCGGGATCCCCGAACCGGCCCTGCGGGCCGCGCTGTCGGACCCGCTGCGCCGGATGGGCACGGCCCGGCCGGACGCACTGCTGTTCGCACGGATCCCGCTGTCGGGGCGTTCGCGCAAGCCCGACCGGGCGGCGGCGTCGGAGCTCGCGGCGGGACTCCTCGCGGCGGGGCGCGGGGGCCCGGCATGAGCGGGGCCCGGGGGCGGGACGGCGCGGCGCACGGGCGGAGTGGGGCGGCACACGGGCGGGGCGAACACGCGGCCCCGGAACCGGGCACGCCCGACCTGTGGGTGGTCGTGCCCGCCTACAACGAGGCCGCTTCGCTGCCGGGCACGCTGGCCGCGCTCGCCGCGCAGCAGGACAGGGCGTTCGCGCTGGTGGTGGTCGACAACGCCTCCACCGACGCGACGGCCGAGGTGGTAAGGGAGTTCGCGCGCTCGGCGCCCTTCCCCGTCGAGCTGGTCCCCGAGCCCGAGCCGGGGGCCGGGACCGCCGCCGACACCGGCTTCCGGTACGCCGTACGGTCCGGGGCGCGCCTGTTGCTGCGTACGGACGCGGACTGTCTGCCGGCCCGGGACTGGACGGCCGTCGCCCGGACGGAATTCGGGCGCGGCGCCGAGCTGCTGTGCGGGCGCAGCGTGCCGCGTCCCGACGAGCGGCCCACCTTCGCCGAGGCGCGGTTGCTGCCCGCGCTGGTCCGGCTGTCCGCGCTGTACGGGCGCTACCGTGCCGCCCACCGCGGGGCCCGGTTCCGGGCCCCGTACGTGCTGTGCCACGGCCACAACCTCGGTATCACCGCCGCGCTGTACGTGCGCTGCGGCGGGGCCCCGCGGGAGCGGCTGGAGGAGGGTTCGGAGGACGTCACCCTGCTCAACCGGGCGCGGGAGCACAGCGGGCGCGTGGTGCGCGTCGAGCACCTGGTGGTGCGGAGCAGCCTGCGACGGCTGCGTTCCTGGGGTGCCCGGCGCACCCTGCTCTGGTACTGGGACCGGCGCTACCGGCCCGTCGACACGGAAGAGGTCCACGTCCGGTGACTGCTGTGAACCCCCACGCCCAGGCCCCCGCCCGGGCCTACGCCCAGGCTGAGGCCCACGCCGAGGCCCGGCGCCGGGACCGCAAGGTCTACCTGCGCGGCCATCCCCTGCTGTTCGCGCTGCTCGCGGCCACGCGCGGGAGGGCGGTGCGCCGGCTCGGCGGGACGCTGCTGGTGCACGACGCGGACGCGTACCGGGAGGCGCTGACCCGGCTGCCGCTGGACCGGACGGCGGCCGGCACCACGGGCGGCGCCGCGCGTTCGGCGCTGGGCGGCGGAGCCGGGGGCGTGCTGTTCGACCAGGAGGGCGGCGGGCACCGGGCGGACCGGCGGGCCCTCGCGGAGCGGCTCGGGACGGCCGGGGTGGCGCGGCTGCGCCGGGATTGGGGGCCGTCGCTGGTACGGGGGCTCGCGCCGCTGTCCCGGGGCGGCGCGGTGGACGTGGTGGCGCTGGCGCGGGAGCTGGCGGGGTCGGTGGTGTGCGGGCTGCTGGAGGTGCGGGCCGAGCCGGGCGTGCTCGCGGAGGCCGCCGCGCGGGCCGCGGCGGCGTCGGTGCGCGGCCATCTGCCGGGTCCGCCTCGGCCCGGGGCGCGGGCGGCCGCGGCGCGGGCGGCCCGTCGGCTGCGGCTGCTGCTGGGCTGCGGGGAGGAGGCGCTGCCCGCGATGGTGGCGGTGGCGGCGGTGAACACCACGGTGGCGGCGCTGCCGCGGGCGGTCGCCTGGTGCGCGGACGCGGGGCTGTGGGAGCAGGCCGCCGACGCGGAGCTGCGGCCGCGGCTGGTGGAGGAGCTGCTGCGGGTGACGGCGGCCTCGCCGGTGCTGCCCCGGGTCGCTGCGGAGGCGGGGACGGTCGGGGGCTGTCCGGTGCGGGCCGGGGACCGGCTCGTCCTGGTGGCCCGGCACGCGGCGGGGGCGCACCGGCGGGATCCGGACGGGCGGGACCCGGCCGGGCCGGGGGTGGCGCGGCTGGTGTTCGGGGCGGGGCCGCACGCCTGTCCCGGGGCCCGGCTGGCCGAGGTGCTGCTGGGTGACGTACTGGAGGCGCTGGCCCCGTACCGGCCGGTGGTGACCGGGGCCCGGGTGGACCGGCGGGCGGCGCTGCCGGGGTGGCGTTCGCTGACGGTGGGGGCGGGAGCGTGAGGCCGCGCGTGGCGGTGACGGGGGCAAGCGGCTTCTGTGGCGGGTGGGTGGCCGGGGCGGCGGCCGCGGCGGGGGCCTCGGTGGTGTGCGTGGGGCGGCGGCCGGGTCCGGTGGGGGAACACCGCTTCTGGGACGCGGCGCGGACGGAGCCGGACCTGGCCGGGGCCGACTTCGTGGTGCACTGCGCGGCGGCCGTCGGCGACCCGGCGCCGGGTTCGCGTGCGGAGGCGGCGATGCGGGCGGTGAACGTGGACGGCACGGCGCGGCTGCTGCGGGCGGCGGCGGGGCGGCCGGTGGTGTGGGTGAGCAGCGCCAGCGTGTACGACCCGCGCCGGGGGCGGGAGCTGGTGGCCGAGGACCATCCGCGGCAGGGCCAGCTGAACGCCTACGGCCGGACCAAGGCGGCGGGCGAGGCGCTGGCCCTGGCCGGGGGTGCGGTGGTGCTGCGGCCGAGGGCGATCTACGGGCCGGGCGACACCCAGCTGCTGCCCCGGCTGCTGTCCCGGGTCCGGGCGGGGACGCTACTGCTGCCGGGGCCGGACGTACGGCTGAGCCTGACGGCGGTGCAGAACCTGGCGGACGCCTGCCTGGCGGCGGCCGGCTGGCCTCCGGGCGCCTACAACGTGGCGGACGCGCGGCCCTACGGCCGGGACGCGGCCGTCGGCGCGGTGCTGCGGGCCCACGGGGTACGGGCCCGGATCCGCCACCTGCCGCTCCCGCTGGCCCGTACGGCGGCCGGGGCGGCGGAGGCGGTGTCCCGCCTGACCGGCTCCGAGCCCGCCCTGAGCCGCTACGCGGTGGACCAGCTGTCCCACCCGGTGGTCCTGGACATCACCAGGGCCCGCTCCCGTGGCTGGTCCCCGACCCGCACCCTGGCGGACCACCTCGGCTCCCTCCGCGGCTGAACCGCCCGCGCCCGGGTGCGCGTGCACCCGGGCGGGGCGGGGGCTCAGCCCTCGGTCGGGGTGAGCTTCAGCGAGATGCTGTTGATGCAGTACCGCTGGTCGGTGGGGGTCGGGTAGCCCTCGCCGTCGAAGACGTGTCCCAGGTGGGAGCCGCACGTCGCGCAGCGGACCTCGGTGCGGACCATGCCGTGCGAGGTGTCGGCGATCAGTTCGACGGCCTCGGTGTCCTTCGGGTCGAAGAAGGACGGCCAGCCGCAGTGCGAGTCGAACTTCTCCGTGGAGCGGAAGAGTTCGGCGTCGCAGGCGCGACAGGAGTAGACGCCCTCCGTCTTGGTGTCGGTGTACTCACCGCGGAAGGCCGGCTCGGTGCCGGCGAGGCGCAGCACCTGGTACTCGGACGGGGTCAGCTCGGCCTGCCACTGCTCGTCCGTCTTCTGGACCTCGTACGCCATGACGTTCCCGCTCCCTCAGCTCGACAGCCGGGCGAGGATCCGGGGTCCCAGATCCGTGACGTCGCCCGCGCCCATGGTCAGAACGAGATCACCGGGCTTGGCCATTCCCGCGATCACGTCGGCGACGGCCTCCTTGTCGTGCTCGGCGCTGACGTCGGCGCCGGTGGCGCGGGCCGCGGCGATGATGATCTCGCTGGTGATGCCGGGGATCGGGTCCTCGCGGGCCGGGTAGATGTCGAGGACCAGGGAGGCGTCGGCCAGTGCGAGGGCCTGGCCCATCTCCTTGCCCAGTTCCTGGGTGCGGGAGAAGAGGTGCGGCTGGAAGACGACCAGGATGCGGGAGTCCCCGGCGGCGCCGCGGATGGCCTCCAGGTCGGCGTTCATCTCGGTCGGGTGGTGCGCGTAGGAGTCGATGACCTGCACGCCGGCCGCCTCGCCCTTGAGCTGGAGGCGGCGCTTGACGCCGGTGTACTTGCCGAGGGCGGAGGCCAGGTTGTGCGCCGGGATGCCGAGGGCGACACCGGCGGCGAGGGCCGCGACGGCGTTGTGCGCGTAGTGGCGGCCGGGCACCGAGACGGTGAAGGTGAGCATCCGGTCCTGGAGCAGGACGGTGACCTCGCTGGTCAGGCCGCGCGGCGTGATCTTGGTGATACGGACGTCGGCGCCGTCCTCCTCGCCGTACGTGACGACGTTCAGGCCCTGCGTGCCCGCGACGCGGCGGGCGATCTCGGCGGCGCCTTCCTGGCTGTGGGCGACGACCAGGGTGCCGCCGGGGACGATCTTGGAGACGAAGGTCTCGAAGGACTCGTAGATCTCCTCCATCGACGCGTAGTTCGCGTGGTGGTCGAGCTCCGCGTTGAGGATGATCGCGACCTCGGGCGCGTACTTGTGGAAGCTGCGGTCGCTCTCGTCCGCCTCGGCCACGAAGATGCCGCCCTCGCCGTGGTGGGCGTTGGAGCCGGGGGCGTCCAGGTCGCCGCCGATGGCGTAGGAGGGGTCGAGGCCCAGCGCCGAGAGGGAGACCGCCAGCATCGAGGTGGTGGTGGTCTTGCCGTGCGTGCCGGCGACGGCGATGGGGCGCAGGCCGTCCATCAGCGAGGCGAGGGCGTCCGAGCGGTGCACGACGGGGATGTCCAGCTCGGCGGCGCGGGCCAGCTCCGGGTTGTCGGAGCGGATGGCGCTGGAGACGACCACGCAGGTGGTGTCGTCGGCGAGGTGGCCGGCGGCGTGCCCGATGTGGACCGTGGCGCCGTGGGCGCGCAACGCCTGGGCGGTCTCGGAGTCACGGGAGTCGCTGCCGGCCACCTGCGCGCCGCGCTGCGCGAGGATCTTCGCGATGCCGGACATGCCGGCGCCGCCGATGCCGATGAAGTGGGGCCGTTCCATCGCGGTCGGCAGGCCGGGCTTCATTCAGGTCGCTCCAGGATCGAGTGGGTGCGGTGGGACTGTGCCGCCCCAGCCTATTCGTTGTGGGCGAAGAGCTTGAGCACCGGAACCCCGACCTTGTGCCGCGCCCGGGAGGCCCAGTCCCGGTGGAAGAACTCCTCGACGAAGTGCGGAGCGGTCAGGACGATCACCTCGTCGGCGGACGTCTCGTCGACGACGCTCTTGAGGTGGTCGAGGGGGTGGTTCTCGATGATCTGCCCGACGGCCTTGGCTCCCTTCCTGCGCAGGGCCGCCAGGGAGTGTTCGAGGGCCTGCGCGGCGGGGCCCCGGGCGGCCTCGCCCTCGGGCTCCTCACCTTCGTGGAGGGCTTCGGGAAGCTCGCCGAGCGCTACGTCGTCGATGGCGCGGAGCAGTCGGTCCTGGTCGCCCCTGGGTTGCATGAGGACGACGAAGGAGACCTGGTCGTCTCCGTGCAGGGTGGTGACGAAGTCCACGTCCACCGCGGTCAGCGGCTGCTCGATCATCAATACGCTCGTGAACACGGACGCCCTCTCCTTCATGGGCCGGGGCCGGTCGGCCGGCCCCTGCGGAAACCATCCTGCCCCGCAGTCGCGCGGGGCCTTGCGCAGATATACGTGCCCAGGTATGTGCCCGGCGGAAGCTAAGCGGAACTACAAATTCCGCCCCTTGTTCAGATCCGACGGTAGCTCGTGAACAGGAACCCGGCCTCTTCCAGTACGACTGCGGGCGCGAGCCGGTGTGGAACCGTGACGGAGGGCCCGCCCGCGATCCGCTGGGCACCGCCCGCCGTGAGGGTCGGGGAGATCGTCAGGCACAGCTCGTCCAGCGCGTCGGCGGCCACGAACTGCCCCAGCAGCCGGGGCCCGCCCT
The DNA here is from genome assembly GCF_041862025.1 of Streptomyces sp. AB3(2024). Classification (NCBI taxonomy): domain Bacteria; kingdom Bacillati; phylum Actinomycetota; class Actinomycetes; order Kitasatosporales; family Streptomycetaceae; genus Streptomyces; species Streptomyces sp. AB3(2024). Next base: position 3,826 of record NZ_JBGWAB010000190.1, on the reverse strand, counting down.
CGGTCAGCTGGCGGCGCAGCCCGCGCGCGGCCAGTTCCCGTACGGTCCGGGCGGGATCCGCGCCCGCCCCCTCGCCCGCCACGACGACCTCGGCCCCGGCGGCGGTGGCCGCGGCCACCCGGTCGGCGGGCGCGGCGGCCCCGGTGACCACCAGGGTGGGCACGAGGGGGGAGGTGAACAGGGGAAGGGCGAAGTCCAGGTCCAGGCTCGCGGTGACCACGGCGATGGCGGGGGCGGGACCCTGGCCGGCGGCCTCGCGGCGGGCCGCGAAGGCCTCCCGGGCGCGGGCCGGGCGATATCCCTCCTGGCGAACCGTTTCCGCGCCGACGATCACCACATCGGCCAGGGCCCGCAGGGTGCCGAAGATCCGCATGTCGGTCTCGCCGGAGATCGGCTGTGAGCGCCCGTCGTGCTGAGCGGCCCCGTCCAGCGTGGAGACCATGTTCGCCCGCAGCCAGTGCGCGCCGGGGGCGAGCTCCGGATAGGCGTAGGCGTCCGCGAGCTCGTCCAGCGACCACTCGCGGTCGGCCGGGTCCGGAGAGGACGGGGCGGATGTCTGATCGGTCACAGGGAGCAGGCGTCGCATCGGTGCAGTCTGACACGCCGCGTAGAGTTAAGGGCTGTGTCAACTTCACTCTCGACCTCCGGATCTGCCCCGTCCGGGCAGCCCCCGATAGCCGACGCGGGCCCGCTGGCCCTGTGCGCACGCGAACCGCGGGTGCCCGCCGAACGGCTGGTGGCCGAGATGGTGCCGCCCCCGCGCTTCGACTCGGTGCGCTTCGACACCTACGACCCGGACCCGGCCCAGCCCAGCCAGACCGAGGCCGTCACCGTCCTCAGCGGCTTCGCCGCCGGCCTGGGCGGGGCCCACGCCACCGGCACGGGCAAGCGGCGCTGGTTCTCGAAGAAGCCCACCGCGCCCGCCGCGGGTCCGCGCGGGGTCTACCTCGACGGCGGCTACGGCGTCGGCAAGACGCACCTGCTCGCCTCCCTCTGGCACGCCACCCCCGCCGAGCCCGCGCTCAAGGCCTTCGGCACCTTCGTGGAGCTCACGAACCTGGTCGGCGCGCTCGGCTTCCAGCAGACCGTGCAGACCCTGGGCGGGCACCGGCTGTTGTGCATCGACGAGTTCGAGCTGGACGACCCGGGCGACACCGTGCTCGTCTCCTCCCTGCTGAGCCGGCTGGTCGAGCAGGGCGTGGCCCTGGCCGCCACCTCCAACACCCTGCCCGGCAAGCTCGGCGAGGGCCGCTTCGCCGCCGCCGACTTCCTGCGCGAGATCCAGGGGCTCTCGGCGCACTTCCGGCCGCTGCGGATCGATGGCCAGGACTACCGCCACCGCGGCCTGCCCGAGGCCCCGGCGCCGTTCACCGACGAGCAGGTGGCGAAGGCCGCGTACGGGACCCCGGGCGCGAGCCTCGACGACTTCCCGGGCCTGCTGGAGCACCTGGCGAAGGTCCACCCGAGCCGTTACGGGGCCCTCACCGACGGCATAGCGGCCGTCTGCCTGACCGACGTCGGCCCGGTCCCGGACCAGTCGACGGCGCTGCGCCTGGTGGTGCTCGCCGACCGGCTGTACGACCGCGAGGTGCCGGTCCTGGCCTCCGGGGTGCCCTTCGACCGGCTGTTCAGTGAAGAAATGCTCAACGGCGGTTATCGGAAGAAGTACTTCCGAGCCATATCGCGGCTCACCGCGCTCGCCCGCGACGCGAAACCCCTGGTGTCGCAGTAGGTTTGGCACGGCCGGGCGCTCTTGCGGCCCGGCCGTTTCCATACCTCCGAAGGGATCCACCATGGCCACCACGCGCACGTCCCACACCGTCTGGGAAGGCAACCTGCTCAAGGGCGCCGGCACCGTCTCCCTCGACTCCTCGGGCCGGGGCTCGTTCGAGGTCTCCTGGCCCTCGCGCGCCGAGGCCGCCAACGGCAAGACCAGCCCGGAAGAGCTGATCGCCGCCGCGCACTCCAGCTGCTACTCGATGGCGCTCTCGCACGGCCTCGACGGTGCCGGTACCCCTCCCACCCGGGTGGAGACCAAGGCGGACGTCACCTTCCAGCCCGGTGAGGGCATCACCGGCATCCACCTGACCGTGCGCGCCGAGGTGCCCGGTCTGGACGCCGAGGGCTTCGCCGCCGCCGCCGAGGACGCCAAGAAGAACTGCCCGGTCAGCCAGGCGCTGACCGGCACCACGATCACCCTGAGCGCCGAGCTCGTCTGATCCGCGCCGGTCACCGGGCCCCCGCACCGTCCCCACGGGGGCCCGCTGGCCGACTTCGGCGTTCGCGAGTGCCGTAAACGTCGGATTGCCACATAGTCATATATTTTGCGTACGTGACCCTTTCTGTACGCAAAGTGGCGGCCGTGGCCGCGCTCAGCGCCGCCCTCGCGGGATGTGGGGGCGGCGCCGGTACGCCGCGGGACGGCGGCCAGGCCCGCATGGGCACCCACGCGGCATCCGGCCCGACGGCCGCGCCCGCCTCCCCCTCCGCCCCCGCACCCGCACCCGCACCCGCGTCCCCGCTGCCCGGCGCACCGGGCCGGGCTCCGACCCTGGCCCCCGGGCCGAACGGCCTGACGCCCGTCTTCGAGCGCACGCGCCAGCGCGCCGACAAGGCCGTGGCCCTCACCTTCGACGCCGACATGACCTCGGACCAGGGACCGCGGGCCGCGTCCGGGGAGCGCTTCGACAACCCGGAGCTGATCTCCACCCTCCGCCGGCTCCAGGTCCCCTCCACCGTCTTCATGACGGGCCGATGGGCGGAGGAGTACCCGGACCAGGCGAAGTCCATCGGCACCGACCCCAACTTCGAGATCGCGAACCACTCGTACAGCCACCACGCCTTCAAGTCCCCCTGCTACGGCCTCCCCACCCTCGACGGCGACGCCGCCCGGTCGGACGTGGAGCAGGCCTTCGCGGCGTTCAGGAAGGCGGGCGCGGTCAACACGGTGCCCTACTTCCGCTTCCCGGGCGGCTGCTACGACGACCGGGCGCTGCGAGCCCTGGCACCCGCCAAGGTGACCGCCGTGCAGTGGGACGTGGTCAGCGGCGACGCCTTCGCGAAGGACCCCGACGCGGTGGCCGAAGAGGTCCTGGCCGGGGTCAAGCCCGGCTCGGTGGTGGTCATGCACTGCACCCGCAGCGCGGCCCCCGTCACCGAGGAGGCCATCCGGAAGATCGTCCCGGAGCTGCGCAAACGGGGGTACCGCTTCGTGAAGGTGTCCGAGCTGATGGGGAAGTGACGATTCATCCCGAGCAGGCGGTGCGCTGCGCCTCCTGCCACTCGCACACCGGGCACAGCACCGCGCCCGGGGTCGCGACCCCGTACTCGGTGGGCTCGCCGCACTCCGGGCAGTCGGCGTACGGCGGCCCGGGTACCCGCCCGGCGGGCGCGGCGGGCGCGGAGCAGTACGAAGGGTCCTGCTGCGACTGGTCCCGCTGCGGCTGGTCCATGCCCACGAGCGTACGCGGCGGAGGGAAGGAGCGGCCTACTCCCGCCGTGCGCTGACGAGGCAGGCCAGCGTGCCCGCCGCCGCGGCGAGGAGCACCGCCGAGGCCAGGGAACCCAGCGGGAGCGGCACGCCGTCGGTGCGGGCGGCCCCGACCAGCGCGGACACCGCCCTGCGGGCCGGGGAGAACGCCGCCACCCAGGCCAGCAGGGAGCCGAGCCCGCCCGCGAGGACCGCGAGGCCGCGCCCCCGGACCAGCGGCCTGCTGCCGCCCCCGTGGTCGTAGGTGTCCAGGACCTGCGGGCCGAAGGTGTCCTCGGCCAGCCACTCCCACGGGTAGAGCTTGAAGCAGCCGCGGATGAAGCGGAGCTTCTCGTC
>NZ_JBGWAB010000189.1:0-10642 GCF_041862025.1 Streptomyces sp. AB3(2024) | reverse complement strand
GCTCCAGGCCGATGCGGTCGCGGGGGGTGTGTGGGGTGGGGCGCTGGCAGGCGGGGGGCGGGCGGGGGCGGGGGGGGGGCCCCCCCCCCCCCCCCCCCCCCCCCCCCCCCTCCGGTCAGGCCGCGGCCTTGCTGCGGTAGCGGGCGGCGCCCGCCAGGGCCACGAGGGTGACGGCGAGGGTGATGACCGTGACGGTCCACAGGCCCGCCCGGTACGGGGCGATCCCGCCGGTGGAGAGGGAGAACGCGGTGGCGGTGACGGCGATGACCACACCGTTGCCGATCTGCGCGCCGGCGTTGAACAGGCCCGAGACCAGGCCCTGCTCGTCGGGCTCGGCGGTGCCGACGGCCGCGATGTTCAGGGCCGGGTAGACCGCGGCGAAGCCGAGGCCGCCGAGGAGCTGCTGCGCGAACAGCGTGACCAGCGGGTCGACCTGACCCATGAGCAGGACCCAGCCGAGGTAGCCGATGCTCAGCAGGACCAGGCCGCCGGTGGCGACGGGCCAGGCGCCGTACTTGGTGACCAGGGCCGCGCCGTAGCGGGCGGTGCCCGCGGTCAGCACGCCGCCGAGGAGGAAGGCGAGGCCGGCCTCCAGCGGGCTCCAGCCCAGCTGCTCCTGGTAGTAGAGGGTGAGCACGAACTGGAAGGAGACGTAGGCGCCGAAGAAGAGCATCGAGACCAGGGCGCGGGTCAGCTGGCCCTTGCGGAAGACGGAGAGCGGGACCAGCGGTGCCGGGTGCCGGCTCTCGACCACGGCGAACAGCGGGAAGAGGACCGCGGCGGCGATGAGGGAACCGATCGTCTGCGCGTCGCTCCAGCCGTCGCTCGCGGCCCGGCTGAGCCCGTACACGAGGGCCACCGCGCCGGCCGTCACCGTGACGGCGCCGAGGATGTCGATGCTTCCGCTCTTGCCCTTCTCCTGCTGGGCGGGTACCACGGAGGCGGCGAGCAGGGCGACCAGGACACCGGCCACGGCCGGGGCGAACAGGACCAGGCGCCAGGAGATGCCCGCCATCAGGCCGCCGAGGATCAGGCCGAGCGAGTAGCCGGCCGAGGCCACGGCGAGGAAGGTGCCGAGCGCGCGGTTGCGTGACTGCTCGTCACGGAAGGCGTCGAGCAGGATCGCCATGGCGGCGGGTGCGGTGATACCGGCGCTGACGCCCTTGAGGAGACGGGCGACGACCAGGAGCACTCCGTTGTCGGCGATGCCGCCGAGGATGCTCGCCACCACGAAGACGGCGAGGAAGCCGATCAGCAGCTTCTTGCGGTTGTAGAGGTCGGCCAACCGGCCGCCCAGCAGCAGGAACCCGCCGAATCCGAGCGCGTAGGCGGAGACGACCCACTGGAGTGCGGAGGTCGACATGCCCAGGTCCGCCTGGACCAGGGGGAGGGCCGGTCCCATGCTCGCGATGTCCATCGCGTCCAGGAACTGCACCGCGCACACGACCAGGAGCAGCAGGGGCAGGCTCTTGACCACGGGGGCGGACGGTAACACCGTTCGTGCGACGGGGGGAGAGGTCGGTGATGCCTCGGTCATGATCAGACTCCGATCGGAGGGTCGTCGGAAGCAGTGGGCCGCAACATGGTGAAGAATGACGGACCGATCAGTCCGGGACTGATCGGTCCATTTCTAGCGCTCACAAACCCCGCTGTCAAACGTATGCTGGGATCCGCGGGGGAGAGGGGAAGGAGTTCAGACATGGCGCGTACACCGGCACCAGGTACGAGGCGGCGGATTCTGGAGGCCTCGGCCAAACTCTTCGGTGAGCAGGGGGTCCGGGCCGTCGGCATGCAGCAGGTGATCGACGCGACCGGAGTGGGCAAGAGCCTGCTCTACCGCGAGTTCGCCAGCAAGGACGAGCTCATCGCCGCCTGGCTGCGGGAGAGCGACGCACAGTGGTGGGAGCGGGCCGAAGAGGTCACGGCCCCCCACAGCGGCGACCCGGCCCGGCAGATCATGGCGCTGATGGAGTTCTTCCAGGCCAGCGTCAGGGAACCGGACTTCCACGGCTGCATCTACTACAACACCTCCAGCGAGTTCCGCGACCCGGCGCACCCGGGCCGCCAGGAGGCGACGCTGCACCTCAAGGGCCTGCGCAACTGGCTGCGGGACATGGGCGCCCAGGCCGGCTCCGAGGATCCCGACGCCATGGCCGACACGCTGATGCTCGTCATCGGCGGCCTGCTGGCCAACGGCGAGGTGCTCGGGGCGGACGGGCCCGCCCGGATGGCCCTGGCCACCACCGAGCTCGTGCTGCGCCAGTACTGCCCCAACGCGCTGGCGGGCGCCGCCCTCTGACCCGAGCCGCCCTACGGGAACGGCCCCGCGGCACCGCGGTGCCGGGGGGCCGGTCCGGGTGCGCCCCGGGCCCCCGTCAGGGGCCCGCGACACCGGTGCGCCGGGGCTGGGCCGCGCGCACGGCGACGCCGTGCTCCTCGTAGCCGTCGTTGTAGACGAACGACGAGGGCATCCGGTCGTGGAACTGGTAGTCGGCTTGAATTCGCCCGTCCTCGGCGAGCACGACGATGTCCTGGCCGGACATCTCCATCTCGCCCGTGGCCGCCGAGACCATCACCCAGTTGAACCGGACGACGTCGTGGTGGCCGGTCGCGTTGTTCGAGGACCGGAACTCGTAGCCCATCGGGCCGTACACCTGGTGCGTGTAGGCCAGTTGCTCCAGGAGCGCCGCGTGCCCCCGGATCGGGTCCTTGCGGTAGAAGACGTACGTGCAGTCGGGCGCGTACAGGGCGTGCACCATGTCGCGCCGGCGCTCCGCGTCGGTCTCGTTCCACAACGCGACGTAGCGCGCGAGGAGTTCGTTGGGTCGGGGCAGCATGACGGTGTACCTCCGGTTCTGCGGGGACGCCGCCCGGTCAGGGCCCCGCGGCGTACCGCGGCAGCAGCTGGGCCAGGTCGGCCGTGATGGCGCGGGCGTGGGTCCGCAGGTAGAAGTGGTCCCCGGGGAAGGTCCGGCACCCCAGGAAGTCACGGGTCCGACCGGCCCACGACCGCATGGCCCCGGGCGCGAGGAGCGGATCCCCGCGCCCGGAGTACGCGACGACGGGACAGCTCACGGCCGCCCCGTCGTCCGAGAACTGCGCGCACACCGCGCCGTCGGCGCCCATCGCCCGGACCGCCGCCGCCAGCAGCTCCGCGTCCGCCTCGACCGCCGCCGGCAGCCCGCCCAGCAGACGCAGCGCTTCGAGGGGGTCCCGGGACAGCGCCGCGGGCGCCGAGAACCCCTCGGGGGCCCACCCCGACACGGCGAGCAGCGCCGGGGCCGACAGGCCCCGCCGCTCCATCTCCACCGTCAGCCGGTAGCCCAGCAGCGCCCCCATCGAGTGCCCGAACACCGCGTACGCGCGCCCGTCCAGCTCGTCCGAGACCACCCGCGCGAGGGCCTCCACCAGCGGGCCGAGCCGCGTGTACGGGGCCTCGCGCCGCCGCTCCTGACGGCCGGGCAGCTGGACGGCCTGGCAGGACACCGATCCGGGGAGCTGCGCGGGCCACTCCCGGTACATGGAGGCGCCGCCCCCGCTGTGGTGCAGCAGGAACAACCGCAGCTCCGCGTCCGGTTCCGCGTCGGCCGGATGCAGCCACCGCGACGCTCCCTGCACCTCGGGCAGCGGGCCCAGGGTCTCCATCGCGGTCTACGCCGCCGTGGCCGGGGCGGGCGACGCGGCGGCGGCCGTGTGCCGTTCGCGCAGCACCCGGCGCAGCACCTTCCCGGTGGGATTGCGCGGCAGCGCGGCCACGATGTCGTACCCCGTCGGGATCTTGAACCCGGCGATCCGCCCGTTCATGAACCGCAGGAACTCGCGCGGGGTGGCCTCGGCTCCGGGACGCAGCACCACCGCGGCCCGTACGGCCTCGCCCCAGTCGGGGTGCGGGACTCCGTACACGGAGACCTCGGCGACCGCCGGGTGGGCCCGCAGGGCATTCTCGACCTCCGTCGGATAGATGTTCTGACCCGCGACGATGATGGTGTCGTTGACCCGGTCGACGAGGAACAGGTAGCCGTCGGCGTCGAGGTGCCCCATGTCGCCCATGGACAGCCACTCGCCCGAAGGGCCCGACAGGGCCTGCTCCGTCACCTCCGGCAGCTGCCAGTACCCGAGGAAGCGCGCCGGGCTCTTGATGACCACCCGGCCCACCTCGCCCGCCGGCAGCCGTCGGCCCTCCCCGTCCAGGATCCGTACCTCGTTGCCGGGGCAGACCCGGCCCGCCGAGCCGAGGACCCGGCTGTCCGGGGTGTGGTCCTCCGGCGCCAGGCAGGTCACGAAACTGCCCGCCTCCGCCGAGGAGTAGCCCTGCGCCAGCTCGCAGCCCAGGACGTCGATGCAGGTCAGCAGGAGTTCGCGGTCGATGGGGGAGCCGCTGTAGACCACCTTGCGCAGCGAACGGAAGGTCTCGCGGGTGGTGCCCCGCTCGGTCAGCATCATCCGCAGCATCGCGGGCGCCGCCCACAGCGTCGTGATCCCGTGGTGCTCGATCAGCCGGGTGGCCTCGTCGGCGATGAACTGACGCATGATCACCGTGGTGGCGCCGGCGTTGAAGGAGTGCATGAACCAGCCGAAGCCCGAGGTGTGCAGACCGGGGAAGCAGCTCAGCCCCCGGTCCTCGGGCCGCCAGTCGATCCAGTCGACCCCCGCCGCCCGGCTGTCGGCGATGAAGGTGAAGAAGGTCCGCTGCGCCAGCACCACCCCCTTGGGCAGGCCGGTCGTCCCGCTCGTGTACAGCTGCGCCACCGGGTCGTCGAAACCGGCCGCGGCGGCCGGGGCCGGATCCGTGTCCGGCCGCCCCCGCTTCCAGTCGAGGAACCCGCCCGCCACATGGCCGTCGGAGTCCATCTCCACGATCCGGCCCAGCCGGGGCAGCACCGGCCGCAGCCGGTCCACGACCGTCCTGAACTGTCTCTCCACGAAGAGGAGTTCGGCCTGTGAATCGCGCAGGACGTGCTCGACCTCGCCGGCCGTGAGCCGCGAGTTCACCGGCACCAGCACCGCACCGCTCTTCGCGCAGCCCAGCGCCAGGTCGTAGTAGTGCTCCGATTCCCGGCCCAGGTAGCCGACCCGCGCGCCCGCCGCCAGACCCGAGTCCAGCAGCGCGTGCGCCGTGCGGTTGCTCTCCCGGTGCAGCTGCCCGTAGGTCAGCGTGCGGTCCTCGCAGATCACCGCCGGCCGGTCGGGCCGGTTCCGGGCGTGCAGCGCCGCGCGGGCGGCCAGGGTCCGGTCCTCCGTACGGTTGTCCATGGGGTTCCCTCGTGTCGTTGGCTGTTGCTCAGGGGGCCGGCGCCGCCACCACGGGCGCGGGTGCCAGCCGGTGGGACAGGACCTCGGCGAGCTCCTCCACCGAGGGGTGGTCGAAGACCGCCGACGAGACCAGGGGGACGCGCAGCCGCGTCTGGAGCCGGGTCCTGAGCACGATCGCGGTCAGCGAGTCCACGCCGAGTTCCAGGAAGCTCGCCCGCGTGTCGACGTACTCCGGGTCGTCGACCGCGAGGAGCGCGGCGACCGTGGCCCGCACCAGCGTGACCAGCGCGGCCTGCCGCTCCCCGGGCGGCGCCGCCGTCAGCGCCTCCACGTCGACCGGCGCGGACGCGGCCGGCTGCGCCGCCCCGGCGGCCACCTCCACCGGCCGGTCCGGCAGCCGGGTGAAGCCCATCGCGGACAGTTCCGCCACCGGCCGGCCGGCCCCCTCGGGGCCGTCCTCCAGCAGCAGCAGGTCCAGCGTGAAGGCCGGGCCGTCGCCCGCCCCGGCGTCCGGACGGTCGGCCCACGTGACCCGCACGGCGGAGCGCAACGCCTCCCCCCGCGGCTTCTTGAAGGTCCGCAGCCGGCCCACGCTCGTGGCCACGTAGCGGCGGCCGTCGTCGGCGAGGGCGGCGAGGGCGTGCGTCGCCCCGTCCAGCAGCGGCGGCGGGAGGTGCTCGGCACGGGAGACGTCCGCGCCGGACAGCTCCGTCACCGCGAAGTTCGGCCCGTACGCCGTCACCGAGCGGGCCCGCCGGAACTGCGGCCCGTACTCCAGCCCGGCCTCGGCGTAGGCGGCCCGCACGTCCTCGGCGTCCAGCGCCTTCGAGGAACGCACCCCCCGCACCGCGCCCAGCAGGCCCACCAGCGCCCGGCCCTGATCGGACAGCGAGCCCGCGCCGGTGGCCTCCGCCGCGATCGCGGCCGTCGCGTGCAGCCGTTCCACGCCTGCGGGCTCGTCCCCGGACCGGCTGGAGACCTCGACCGACAGCCGCCCGCCCGCCTCGGTGCGCACCCGGGTCAGCAGCAGCGTCGGCCGGTCCGAGAGGAACAGCGCCTCGTGGAAGCGGACGTCCTCCACCGCCCGGCCGGTGTCGCCGTGGACCTCGTCCTGGACCGCCAGCAGCAGCTCCAGGTACGCCGCCGCCGGCAGGAAGGGCTGGCCGCCGATGGTGTGGTCCGCCAGGTACGCGGGGGCCGCCGCACTGATCCGGGCCGTGAACTCCCGCCGGTCGCCGGCCGGTCCGCCCTCGCGGCCCAGCAGCGGGTGGCCGGCGCCGACGGCCCCGGCGCGCGCCGCGGGGCGGGCCGGGAGCCGGTAGGCGCGCCGGTCGAAGGCGTAGCCGGGCAGCGGGATCCGCCGCCCGGGACCGTCCGCGTGGACCGCGTTCCAGTCGATGGTCAGCCCCGCCGTGTACGCGCCGGCCAGCGCGGCGTCCAGGGTGGCACCCGTGGTGTCCTTGCGGCGCAGGCAGCTCAGCCACCGGTGCTGCTCCTGCGGCACGGCCTGCCGGGCCAGCGAGGTCAGGGCCGTGGACGGACCCACCTCCAGGAACACGTGCCGGCCGCGCTCGGCGATGGTCCGCACCCCGGCCGCGAACTCCACCGACCGCGTCATGTGCCGCACCCAGTACTCGGGCGTGGCCAGTTCCCGCGGCGCCGCGATCCGGCCGGTCAGGTTGGACACGATCGGCAGCCGCGGCTCCTGGAAGGCGATCCCCCGCAGCACCTCGGCCAGCGGCTCGGCGACCTCCTCCATCAGCGGCGAGTGGAACGCCGCCGTCACGTGCAGCGGGGTCACCGTCCAGTCCCGCGCGCGCAGCGCCTCCACCGCCTCCGCCAGCGCCCCGGCGCCGCCCGAGACCACGCACTGCTCCGGCGCGTTGACGGCGGCGACGGCCAGCTCGGGCCACCGCAGGAGCAGCGGGCGCACCTCCTCGGCGGGCGCCGCCACCGCGGCCATCCCGCCCGGCGCCGACACCGACTCGATCAGCCGGGAACGCGCGGCGAGGAAGGCGACCCCGTCGGCGAGCGAGAACAGCCCGGCGACCGTGGCCGCGACGATCTCGCCGACGCTGTGCCCGATCAGGACGCTGGGCCGCACCCCCCACGACAGCCACAGCCGGGCCAGCGCGTACTCCAGGGTGAACAGCGCCGCGTGCGTGAAGGACGTACGGGCCAGGGTCTCCTCGGCGTCCCCGGCGTCGCCGAACATCACGGCGGCCACCGAGCGCCCGAGCAGCGGGGCGAAGAGCGCGTCGCACTCGTCGACGCAGCGTGTGAACACGGCGTGGCGCCCGTACAGGGCCCGGCCCATGCCCACGTACTGCGAACCGGACCCGGTGAACAGGAAGGCCACCTTGCGGAACGCGTCGGGCTTCTCCTCGCCCCGCGGGGGCGCGCTCCACCGCTCCAACTGCGTACCTAGCTCGGCCAGGGAGGAGACGGCCGCCGCCGCCCGGAAGCGGAAGTGCGAGCGGGCGGTGGCCCGGGTGCGGCACAGGTCGGCGAGGGAGGTGCCGGGGTGCTCGGCGAGGAACCGCGCGTACCGCTCGGCCTGGAGCCGCAGCGCCGGCCGGGACTTGGCGGACAGCGTGAAGACCTGCCCGTGCTCCGCCCCGGGGGCGGCGGTCGCGGAGGGTTCGGCGGGCGCGGTGTCCAGGGCGGTGTCCCGGGCGGGGGCCTCCTCCAGTACCGCGACCGCGATGGCCCCGGCGACGCCGAAGCCGTTGACGGTGGCCCGGCGCACCGGGGCCTTCCAGGGCCGCTCCTGCGTCGCCACCTCGATCGGGTACGTGTCCCACGGGATCCGCCCGGAGAGGTTGCGCCACACGTGCGGGAAGAAGGTGCCCGCCCGCATCTGCGTGATCACCTTGATCAGCCCGCCCAGCCCGGCCGCGGGCTCCATGTGCCCCAGGTTGGCCTTCAGCGAGCCGATGACCAGCGGGTCGTCCTTGTCGTGGGAGGCGGCGAACACCCCGTTCACCGACCCCAGCTCGATCGGATCGCCGAGCGGGGTCCCCGTCCCGTGCGCCTCCACGTACTGGATGTCGCCGGGCTCCAGCCGCGCGTTGGCCAGCGCCGCCCGCATCACGGCCTCCTGCGCCGTGCCGTTGGGCGCGCTCAGACCCGCGCTCTCGCCGTCCTGCCCGATCGCGGTGCCCCGTACGAGGGCCAGCACCCGGTCGCCCGCGGCCACCGCGTCCGACAGCCGCTTGAGGACCAGCACCCCGCAGCCCTCGGCGCGCGCGTAACCGTCCGCGCTCTCGTCGAAGGTCTTGCAGTGCCCGTCCGGGGCCAGCATCTGGGCGTGCGAGAGGATCACGTACGAGCGCGGGTTGTGCAGGGTGTTCACCCCGGCGCACAGCGCGATCCCGCACTCGCGCCGCCGCAGCCCCTCCACCGCCAGGTGCAGGGCGGTCAGCGAGGCCGCGCACGCGGTGTCGGTCGTCAGGCTCGGGCCGCGCCAGCCCAGGAAGTACGAGAGCCGCCCCGACAGGGAGTACGCCCCGAGCCCGGTCGCCAGGCTCCCGTCGAGCTGCTCGTCCGAGAGCCCCTCCAGCTCCAGGGGGAAGTCCAGGGGGGAGGCGCCCACGTAGACACCGCCGTCGCCGTGCCGCAGCACGGCCGGATCGATGCCGGAGTCCTCCAGGGCCTCCCACACCGTCTCCAGCAGCAGCCGCTGCCCCGGATCGATGAAGGGGGCCTGCTTCGGGGGAATGTTGAAGAACTGCGCGTCGAATTCGTCTATGTGGTCGAGGAAACCGCCCGCGACGGCGGTGATATCGCCGTCGGCCACCTCCGGCACCCAGCGGTCGCGCGGCAGCGGACCGATACCGGAACGTCCGTCCCGCAGAAAGGAATCGAGATCCGAAAGAGAATTGTTCCGGCCGGGCAGGCGCATTCCAACCCCAACCACGGCGATCGGCTCGTGCTTTTCGAGAAGGAATTCACCGAGGGTCCTGTCCTGTCGCCGGACCGTTTCCTCCGCGATGTCGAGCCTCTCCTTCATCTCCTTGATCCCCTGCATGATGTACGGATCCCGCGGGTCCGGCGTTCCCGGCATGGCGGCGGCCTCCCTCTCAATTCGCGTCGAAGATGTCGGCCAGCACGTCCGAGGCCAGATGGTCGGTCAGCCGCTCGACGGTGGGCTGGTTGAACAGGGCGGTGCTGCTGATGCCCCGCCCCAGGCGGTCTTCGAGCCGCTGCTTGACCTGGGTCAGCAGCAGGGACGTCATACCGAGCTCGAAGAAGCTGTCCTCCAGCGGCAGCTCTTCGTCATCCGGCATGAGCAGTGCCGTCTTGAATTCCGCCACGACGATTTCTTCCAGAACCGTCCGGCGTTCCGATCGGGGCGAGGACACTAATTGTTCTGTCATACCGGTCGAGTGAAGCACAGCCGCCGTGACGACCGGCTGACGTCCTCCTGACCCGTCAGGCCGGTCAGTTCAGCGTCAGTACGGCTGTGGGAACCTCGGGATGCACGAGTGCGTGAGATCCGGCGTGGAGGAGCGAATCATGCAGACCGAAGCACGAGAAGAACTGCGGGCCAATGGATATTCGTTGCTGCCGGCCGACCGGCTCGTCATCGATACCGAATCGATGCAGCACGTCAAGGAATTGGCCGCCGAGTGGGAACACCTGGAGACGGACCGGTACCTGAAGGGCGGGTCCCGCTTCCGCGAGCGCCGCTACGACCGGTTCTACTTCGTGCCCCGCACCGGAGAGGTCCGGCTGCGCCCCCACCGGCCCTACTTCCAGTCGATGAACGCCAACGACTACGCCGGCGGCATCGACCGCGACGTGGCCCCCCTCAGCCGGGCCACCCTGGACAACCCGCTCCTGACGCGGCTCCTGCGCGCCGACTTCGAGAAGTTCCCGGTCCCCGCGGACTCCTGGCTCGACGACCCCTGGGACGTCCAGTGCCACCAGTTCCGGATCATCAGCACCCCGGACGAGACGGGGGAACCGACCCCCGAGGGCCCGCACCGCGACGAGGTCGACTTCGGCGCCATCCACCTGATGGGCCGCTTCAACGCCCGGGGCGGGGAATCCCAGGTCTACAGCCTGGAGAAGGAACTCGTGGCCGAGTTCACCCTGACCGAGCAGATGGACACCATGTTCTGGGCGGACGCCCGGATCCTCCACGCGGTGCGCCCGATCCTCGCCCAGGACCCGGCGAAGCCGGCCGTCCGCGACGTCCTGATCCTCGGCTACCGGCACGCGCCGGAGCTGCGCCGCGACGAGCAGAGCGGCTGACATGGCGACCGGAGCCGAGATCCGCCGCGTGGACCGTGTGATCATCCGTTTCGCGGGTGATTCGGGTGACGGTATGCAGCTGACGGGTGACCGTTTCACGTCGGAGACGGCGTCGTTCGGGAATGATCTT
>NZ_JBGWAB010000188.1:0-10744 GCF_041862025.1 Streptomyces sp. AB3(2024) | reverse complement strand
ACTGGCGACTTCGCATGCGTTCCACTCGCCGCTGATGGAACCGATGCTGGAGGAGTTCGAGCGTCGGGTGGCACAGGTGGACACGCGGGCGCCCCGCATTCCCTTCGCCTCGAACGTGACCGGTAGGTGGATCACCGCGGAGCAGGCCACCAGTGCGTCGTACTGGGCCGAGCACGTCCGCAGTGCCGTGCGTTTCTCCGACGACGTAACCCTGCTGCTGCGTGACGAGCCGGAGGCGTTGCTGCTGGAGGTCGGTCCGGGCGGGGCGGCGGCTGCGCTGGTTTCCGGCCACGAGGTGGCTCAGGACCGGATCGTGGTGGCCTCGATGAGGCACGTCCGCGATCCCCGTGGTGACGTCCGGCTGACCCGGGAGGCGATGGCCCGGCTCTGGGTCAACGGTGTCCCGATCGACTGGGCCGCCCTTCACACGAACCGCTCACCGCGACGCGTGCCCCTGCCCACCTACGCATTCGACACCAAGCGCTACTGGATCGAGGCGCCCGGACGTCCCACCGTTGATCCGTCCCCGACGCCGACCGAGACGGTGGCTGCCCCGGCCCTGGCGGCAAAGGGCTACGCCCGCCCGGTTCTGAGCAGCACGTACGTCGCGCCGCGGTCGTTGACCGAGGAGCGCGTCGTGGCAGAGCTCGAAGAGACCCTGGGTGTCCACCCGATCGGCGTCCACGACAATTTCTTCGAAATCGGAGGGAACTCCCTGCTCGCGATGCGGATCGTGGGGCGGTCCGAGGCGCGCTTGGGGGCCCGGCTGTCCAGCCATGTCGTGCTCGATGCCCCGACGGCGGCGCAGCTCGCCCACCTGGTGGACGCAGCCTTGACGCCGTCGTCCGGTGCGGGGGAGACCGCGCTCGTGCCGCTCAAGCAGGGGGAAGGGGACGGCGTGCCCCTGTTCCTCGTGCACCCCGTCGGGGGAAGCGTCTTCTTCTACCGGGAGCTTGCGCGCCTGCTCCCTGCCGAGCAGGCGGTCTACGGCTTCCAGGCACGAGGTCTCGACGGTGCGGCCGCACCGCTGCGGAGCATCGAGGAGATGGCCTCGCACTATTGCGCGGAACTTCGTGCGCAGCGGCCCACCGGCCCCTACGCGCTGGGCGGCGCGTCATTCGGGGGCCTCGTAGCCCTGGAAATGGCGCAACTGCTGCGAGCCGCTGGCGAGACCGTGCACCTGCTGGCCGTCTTCGACTCCCCCGCACCCGGCCAGATGCCACCGGACCGCGAGGAAATGGACACGGCCGCATTCGGCTCCGGAGATCCGGATGCCTCCTTCGCCCAGCGAGTCGTCGACGTCTACCGGGCCAACATGGAGGCTCTCCGCGCCTACCGGCCCCGCCCCTACGAAGGCCCGATCCTGTACTTCCTCGCCGAAGAGCGCCGTGCGGGCATCGATCCCCTGCGCCCGGACACGGCCTGGGAGCCCATCGCCCTGGACGGGTTGTCCACGCACCGCGTGCCCGGTAACCACGTGACGATGCTGGCACCGGAGAACGTGGAGGCGATTGCCAGGGTTGTATCCGCCCACCTTCCGTCGTTTGAATGAAAAGGTTTCCCATGGAATTGACCAAAGAAGTACAAGAGGGGCAGCAGGCGTATACGCGCTGGGGGCTCAACTACTACCGGTTTTTCGTCCTGGGGTTCAGCAACCGGCTCGGCTGGCGATGCTCGACTCCCCGCCTGCTCCGGATGTATGACGAGCACGTCTCTGGAAACCACCTCGATGTCGGAGTGGGTACCGGATATTATGTCGCGAATTGCCGCTACCCTGCCGCAAACCCCCGGCTCGGCCTCATGGACATCAACGAGAACAGCCTGCGGTACGCGGCCGGTGCCGCTGATAAATATTCGCCGGAAATCCACCGCTATAACGTACTGGAGCCGATACCGGATGATGTGCCGAAGTTTGATTCCATTGGCCTGAACTATCTGCTCCACTGCCTCCCGGGATCCATCGCGGAGAAGAGCGTCGTGTTCGATCACCTCGCGCCGCTCCTGAACCAGGACGGTGTGGTCTTCGGCTCGACGGTCGTGCACGACGGCCGGCACAACGCGATCGCCAGGTACCTGCTCAAGGCCTACAACGAACGCGGGCACTTCCATAATTCTTCGGATACGGTGCACGGCCTGGAAAGCGCTCTGCGGGAACGATTCGACGAAGTGGAAGTTCAGCTCGTGGGATCAGTGGCATTTTTCAGCGCGCGCAAGCCGATCGGCACGCCGCGCTCGACGGACGGAGAGTAAGAAATGAACAACGATGCAGACCTGTCGTGTGATGTTCTGATCATCGGTGCCGGGCTGGCCGGGGGTACGCTGGCCCGACAGCTGCGCCTGGAGCAGCCCGATTTGGACATCGTGGTGGTCGAGAAGGAGGTGGAGTTCCCGCCAGGGCTCGATGAATCCTCTGGCGAGGAGTTCACCAACTATGCCAACCGCATTCTTCAAATAGGTCCTTACCTGCGCAAGAACCACTATGTCAGTTCAGGTATGCGGTTCTTTTTCGATTCACCCGAGAAGGACCTGTCGATCGAGCGCATGTCCGAGATCGGTGGCAAGCGGCCCCATCCGATTCCCACCTATCTGATCGACCGGCCGGCGATGGAGCGCGACCTCTGCGAGATGAACCGCAACAGCGGTATCCGGGTCCTGCTCGGGACCTCCGTCCTGAACTGCGGTCCCGGTGAGTCACCGGCCGAGGCGATCACGCTCGACCGCGAGAACGGTCACCTGGTCCGTACTACTGCGGGCGTCATCCGCTGCAAGTGGCTCGTGGACGCGGCGGGCGAGGCCTCCCCCCTCGCCCGCATGCTCGATTTGGTCCCCGAGGAGAGTCGCAACCCGATCGCGGCTTCGTGGGCCCGCTTCGACGGATGCCTGTCCCTCGACGCACTGGGTGACGGCGCGTGGCGCCATCGCGTTCCGCACTGGGGCCGCGCGTCGTCGATGACGTACTTCATGTACCGCGGCTACTGGATCTGGCTGCTGCCGCTCTCCGATTCGCAGTACAGCATCGGTGTCGTCTTCGACAGGCGTCACACGGAGCCGGCTGTCGGGTCGGGCGACGAACTGCTGGCGTTCCTTCGTGAGCACCGTGCCCTGCGTGACGTCCTCGGGCCGGACGCGACGCTTCGCAGCTTCGGCACGCGCAAGAGGCTGGCACGCCTTGCCAAGCAGCAGTTCTCGGAGGACCGATGGTTCCTGACGGGCAATGCCGCGACGGTGCTTGACCCGATGTTCGCGACCTCCTCATGGCTCTTCACCGAGAACAACAAGCTCATCGGTGAATTCATCAAGTCGGACAGGGAAGGAAGGACGGCCGAGCTGCCGGCGTTCGTCCACCACTTCGACATCCGGGTCCGCAGCCGCTACGAGAAGCTCCTCAACACGCTCGGCCACTACGTCTCCCGCGGCTCCTTCGACGCCTGGGCGGCCTGGCTGGCCCTTCGCACCCGGGTCTACTACAACCGCATCGTGCCGGACGCGCTCGAAGACCACCGGATCCTGCTCAAGTTCTCCCGGACCCACGGCACCGACTGTCCCTGTGACGAAACGGTGATGGGCGGAAAGCTGGCCCGGCTGCTGAGCTCGGCGGACCGCCTCACCGAGGAGTTCGTCGAGCTGATCGATCGTGACGAGAAGTACTACACGAACAACGAGGGCGTGTTCCTCGACTCGGCGGCGTTCGACCAGGACGAGACCTTGATGCCGAAGGTGTACGAGCCGAGGGACTGGACGCTGGAAGGCCCGGCGGACGAGCGGAGCTACGAGATCTTCTGCCGCACTCTCGTGCAGCGCCTCATCGAGCTCTCAGGCGGGTCCTGGAGCGAGGAGAGGTTCAAGGAAGTATTCAATCCGGACTGGGACGGTCACCAGCCGCTGGAGGAGATGTACAAGGGCGTCGCCGGGTGAGTTCGCCCCGCGACCGAACGACGCGAGCGCGGGCGCAAAGCCTCGAAGGCGCTCTGCTCGATCCAGCTGTCTGATGAACCGAACCGAGGAGCTTTTCCCATGACTCTTCCCGTCCATGACGATCTCGCCGCCTACCCGTTCGAAGGCGACGGCGGCCTGGCCTTGAGCAAGGCGTATGCGGCCGCACGGGAGGCGGATGGCCTGATTCGCGTCCAGCTGCCGTACGGCGAGCCGACCTGGCTGGTGACGCGCTACGCCGACGCCCGTTTCGTGATGGGAGACGCGCGCTTCAGCCGGGCGATGGCCGCGGCGAAGGACGCGCCACGGCTGACGCCGGACAACAACCTCGCCGGCATCCTGAGCATGGACCCGCCGGAGCACACCTATCTGCGTGCCCTGGTCGCCAAGGCACTCACCCCGCGCACCGTCCAGGAGCTGCGGCCGCGGGTGCGGGAGATCGCGGAGAGACTGATCGACGACATGGTCACCGCCGGGCAATCGGCCGATCTGGTCGAGGGCTTCTCCATGCCGTTGCCCTTCACCGTGATGTGCGAGCTCCTCGGTGTACCGGAAGCCGACCGCCCCACGGTCCGGTCCTGGAGCGACGCATGGCTTTCGACGAGCCCGCTGACCGTCGAGGAGTTCGACGGCGTCCGCACCCAGATGCGGGAGTACATGCGCGGGCTCATCGAGGACGCGCGCAAGACGCCCACCGACAACATGGCGACCCGTCTGATCGAGGTCAGCAACGCGACCGTCCGGCTGTCGGACCTCGACCTGGCCGAGGTGGCGACCGGGGTCCTCACCTCCGGACACGAGAACGCCGCGAGTCAGATCTCCAACTTCGTCCACGTGCTCCTGGAGCGCCCGGAGAACTGGGAGCAGCTGCGGAAGGACCCCGAGCTGATACCCGACGCCGTGGAGGAGCTGAACCGGTTCGTTCCGCTCCTCGCCGCGGGGGGTAGTTTTCCCCGTTACGCCAAGGAGGACGTCGAGGTCGGCGGCGTGCTGGTGCGTGCCGGCGAGCCCGTGCTCGTCTCGGTCAGCGCAGCCAACCGGGACGTGCTCCAGTTCGACGCTCCGGAGTCGCTCGTGTTCGGTCGGGAGAACCGGCAGCACGTCGCCTTCGGCCACGGCGTGCACCACTGCCCCGGCGCCGGGCTCAGCCGGCTCGAACTGCAGGAGGCGCTGCGCGCCCTCCTCTCCAAGCTGCCCGGCCTGACGATGGCAGGCGAGGTCGTCTGGAAGACCCCGACGATCGTTCGTGCGCCCCTGATCATGCCCGTTGGCTGGTGACCCGTGACGTGGATCCTCGACGTGGCCCCGGACGCCTGCATCGGCTCGGGTGTGTGCGTGGCCCTGGCCCCGGACCGCTTCACGCTGGACGGAGCGTACGCCCGGCCCGTGACCCGCGGGGTCGAGCCGGACGAGGCCCTGCTCGATGCTGCGGACACCTGCCCGGCGATGGCGATCACCGTCAGCGAGCGCGGCGCGGTCGTCGGTCCGCGCCCCTGGTCATGAGCCGGTCACCCGTCCCTACGGCGGATCCCGGCCCGGACACCCCGGCCACCCTCACACGGCAGGCCCTCAGCATGCCGACCCTTACGCGATCAGGAGTACCCCGTTGACCGAACACCGTTCGATCCCGGGCGTAGTGGTACGAGCACTGGAATCCGCGGACGTCGATGACGCCGTGGAGCTGCTCGCGACCTCCAGCGCCTACGACAACCGCTTTCAGCTGCGCAAGCTACTGACCGGCGACGATCCCCATCACGTCAGCCAGGCGCTGGTGGCGGACCGCAACGGCGCCGTCATCGGCGCGGCAGCGCTCACCGCGGTGCCCAGTCTCCCCGGCACCGCGGCGGTCCGGGTGGTGGTCACGGAGGCCGAGCGCGGGCAGGGCATCGGTACCGTGCTTGCCGACGAGATGGCCTCGGCGCTCGGTGACCGCTCCGGCTTCACAGCGCTCACGTGTGCACTACGCGATGATCTCCCACGCGGACGGCGGTTCGCCGAGCGGTACGGCCTCACGGTGACGAACCACAGCGTCGGCTGGAAGACCGACGTTCCCGAGCGGGAGGAGGACCTCCGGAGCCGGCTCGCGCAGGTGGCCGGCGGGCCCGTGGTGCGCTTGCGCCCGCTCGACATGGAGACGGAGACAGAGCTGCTGATCGCAGTCGCGAGCCGGTGCCTCATCGGCTTCCCCGTCCCGTTCGGCACAGGAGCCAGCGTCGACATGGGCTCCGTCCTACAGGCCATTCCGCGCGGGGCGATCTTCCTCCTGGCCGAGCTGGAGCCGGCCGACGGCGGGGAGGCGATCCCCTGCGGGCTGTCGGTGCTGGCGCCGGAGGCCGGCGGGTCCGTCTGGCACACGATCTTCACGGGTGTGGACCCCGACCACCGCAAGCGCGGGGTCGGGAAGGCGGTGAAGGCCGCCCAACTGGCCGAGGCCCGGAGCGCCGGCGCTCAAGTCGTCACGGCACTCAACGACGAGGCCAACGAGCCCGTCATGCGCCTGAACCGTGCCATGGGAATGGTGCGGACCCTCGGTTACTGGAGCATGGCCCGCAGCATGCCGGACGGCGTCGGCGCCACGGTCTGACACCACGGAGGCGGCCCCGTTCGGACCTCTCCCCCACCGGGCCGGCCGGGGCCTCGCCGTCGTCCAGACCCCTCCCCCAAGGTGAACGGACCCGCGGTGGTCCCGTGCCAGGGGGCCGGCTCGGCGCTGAGGTTGATCCCTGGGAGTGGACACCGGGTTTCATGCGACGAGTGACAGCGTACGCGTCGTGATCATTCGTTCGAACTCGGTTGGTGTGCGGTAGCCGAGTGCTGAGTGGCGACGGCGCCGGTTGTAGTAGGAGAGCCAGCGGAAGAGCTCGAGCCGGGTCTGTGTCTTCGAGGTCCAGCGGTGCCCGTGGAGCAATTCGCGTTTGAGGCCCTGGAAGAACGACTCGGCGAGGGCGCTGTCGTAGCTCGAGCCGACCCGTCCCATGCTGCGGTGGATGCCGTGCCGTCGGCAGACGTCAGCGAAGGTGGCCGCCGCGGGCGGCAACCGCCATCTCGATCGCGTCGGTGACCAGCGAGGTGCGCATGTGGTCCGCGATCGACCAGCCCACGGCCTTCCTCGAGCAGATGTCGATCACCGTGGCGAGATACAGCCACGTTGCGCCGACGGGTACGTAGGTGATGTCGCCGCACCACCCGGTATTCAGCGTGGCCGCGGTGAAGTCGCGCATCACCAGGTCCGGCACGGGCGGCGCGGTCCTGTCCACGATCGTTGTCCGCTTCTTCCTGCGCAGATGTCGGCCGACGATGTGGTTGACCCGCATCAGCCGCGTGACGTGCTTGCGGTTGACCCCGTGTCCGCGGGCACGGAGCCCGGCGTGAACGCGCGGGGCACCGTAGGCACCACCGTGTTCGGAGTGGATCGCACGGATCTCGGCCACGGTCCGAGCCTCCACGGCCCGTCGCTCGGCGCGGTCCTGCTCGGTGGCCAGATGCCGGTAGTAGCCGACGCGGGACGTTCCGAGCACCCGGCAGATCTGCTTGACGCCGAAGTCGGCGCGGTTCTTCTTCCGGCCGTCACCCTACGTGTTCAGGCGAGGAGTTCGAGAGCTTGGCGGGTATCGGGCCCCACCGAGTCCAGCACCCAGAACAAAGCCGCCTTCCGCACGAGAATTCATCCTCGTATGGAAGGCAGCCTTTTCATGCTGACGCACCATCAGGAAGCACGTCCGGCGCACGTCAAACGTGCGTCACGAGCGTCAAGATATCGCCCACAACACACACAGCGCACATAATGCACACCGCCCTAACCTGCAGGTCAGAGCCCCTTTCCAATGGGCTCAAGGATCGCGACGCACTCAACATGATGGGTCATCGGGAACGGCGTGACGAGCTGGGACCGTACCTGTTTCAGTGCGGCGTGCACGCGCCGGGCTCCGTAGGTGCCGGGCGAACGCCGACGAGCCCCGCTCCCGACGGAACGGCGTCTGGCCCAGGGTCCCGCTCCACGGGCGCCGCCGACCCCGCTGGGCGCGCATGCCCGGCCCGCGGGGCACGCCGGCGCTTCCCGGCATTCCCCGCCGATTCGGCCTCCCGCCGGATTCGAGGAAACGCGAGTGGGGCGGGAGGTGGGAACCCTACGATGAATTCCATGAGTGCGCTGATCTTCTTCCTGTCGCTCGGCACAGTCTGTCGCGTCACGCGATTCATCACCAAGGACGCCCTCGCTGCGGGGTTCCGCTCCCGGGTCGCCGACCGTTTCGGCGAAGACTCCCACCCGGCGTATCTGATCACCTGCGGATGGTGCGTCAGCATCTGGGTCGCGGGCGCCGTTACCACGCTCGCCCATTGGGCCGGAGGGGAAACGTGGTTCCAGGCGGGCGCCATGACACTCACCCTTTCCTACCTCACCGGCCTGGCGGCCAACTGGCTTGACTGACGGCCGCATGGGGGAATCCGAAATCATCGCCGCCACATATAAATATGACTATATGGTGGCGAGTGTCAGCGTGCGATGCCCGGGGATAAAAGGTAAAGGGAACGGGCCGGGGGCTCGGTCTGCCCCGGAATTCCCCCGGCCCTCCCCCCCTTGACCGGCCGCCGGAGCGGCCGAACCGAAGGAGGAAGACCATGGCATGCAACTGCGGACGCACCAGCCGGTCCACGCTCGTCTACCGGCTGGTCCTCCCTAACGGGGTCACGCGCGACTACCTCACGCGGCAGGAGGCCGACGCCGCCAACAGGAGGGCGGGTGGGCGCGGTTCCATCACGGCGGTCCGCAACTAGGCCCACTGTCAGCACCGGGAAGCGGCCGGCTTCCGTGGACACGCGCCCGCGGGGGCGCCACGGACACGTACGGGTCACACGCCGCACCGCACCACCGCGCCCGTGACACGGCGCGGGCCCCGGTGGCATCCGGCCCCCACCCCGGCGGACCGCCGGAAGAGCGATGCCCCCGCCAGCAGCCTCTCGGCGTACCGGACAGCCGGTGCGCCGAGGGGCTGCCGGGCGCCGTTACACCCCTCGGAATTCCGGATTCCGCGGAGGAATACCGGGGTTCGTCTCGGCGTGAAATCCCTTCCTTCCGCCTGCGAGTCCACCGGACCGCCCCGGGAGCACGAGTGCGCCCCGGCACAGCTCGGTTGCGCACCCGGGGAGACGGCGAAAAAGGGAAACCTTTTTCCTCCACAGCCCGGCTGCACACCCGGGAAGACCGCGGGAAAGGGAAACCTTTTTTCCTTCAGAAAAGTGCGCCAAGGCGCCGCGTAATCCGGGTTTACCGCCTCTCGCGCGCCTGAGTGCGCTGAGCCGAACGAGTGGTGTTTCCTTCACCCGTCTAGCCCAAGGCCCCACTCGGAATGCCTACTGCTGATATCAGCAGGTGATGTGCCCCGACTCCGCGTGGACAAGGGCCCTTACCGGAACACCGCACCAGCTCTTTCGCATACGTTCCGCGCTCCGCCCACGCCACACGGGCGAAGGCACATCACCTGCTTTCGTGGGTCATCCGAAAGGGAGCCATACCATGGCCAGTTCGATCACCACCGTGACCTCGGCACCGGATCCATCCGTCTTCGGCCAGGCGGTCACCTTCACCGCCACCGTCCAGCCGGAACTCGCCGGCGGCCCCACCCTGACCGGCAGCATCGAGTTCGTCGTCGACGGCGTGTCCGTGACAACGGCGCCGCTCGACATGAGCGGCCAGGCACAGTACGTGACCA
This sequence comes from Streptomyces sp. AB3(2024), assembly GCF_041862025.1. NCBI lineage: Bacteria > Bacillati > Actinomycetota > Actinomycetes > Kitasatosporales > Streptomycetaceae > Streptomyces > Streptomyces sp. AB3(2024). The sequence goes on along the minus strand of NZ_JBGWAB010000188.1, from coordinate 1,100 downwards.
GCGATCTGGAGGTCGGTCTCCACGGGGTGGAGGCCAACTACTCGGGCGACGTCGAGTACGACCCGTCCACGGGCGCGGACACCCAGGAGGTCACCCTCGCGAACACCACCACCACGCTGGCCTTCGACCCCGAACCCTCGGTCTGCGGCGAGACGGTGACCTTCACCGCCCAGGTGACCCCCGTTCCGCCGGGCGCGGGAAGCCCCACCGGGCTGGTGTCCTTCATCGTCAGCGACGACGGTCCGGTGCTGACCGCCCCCGTGGACGTGAATGGGCAGGCGCAGGTCAGCTTCAGCAACCTGGACGTCGGCTTCCACCAGTCAGCCGCCTTCTACACCGGCGATGCGGACTTCGGCGGGTCGAACTCCCCCCTGACTCTGCACGTCGTCAACCAAGCGCCCGTCTCGGTCGCCGTCTCGGTGGACCCCGACCCGTCGGTGTGCGGTGAGACGGTGACGCTCTGTGTCACCGTGGCGCCGGTCTCCTCGGGCGTCGGCAACCCGTCGGGCTCGGTGACATTCACCGGTCCCGGCGGGCTCAACGAGACGGTGTCGCTGGACGCGGGCGGCATGGCGTGCGTCACCACGACCGTGCTGGAGACCGGCACGGTCACCGTCTCCTACGGCGGCGACGAGTGCTACGCAAGCGCCACCGGGACCTTCGAGGTGACGGTCAACCAGGCGGCCAGCAGCACCACCGTGTCGGTGGACCCCAACCCCTCGGTGTGCGGCGAGACCGTGACGGTGTGCGCCACCGTCACCGCAGTGGCACCCGGCAGCGGCACCCCCACCGGAACCGTCACCTTCACCGGCCCCGGCGGACTGAACCAGACCGTCACCCTGGACACGGGCGGCACGGCATGCGTCACCACGACCACGCTGGAAACCGGCGCGGTCACGGCCATCTACAACGGGGACACGTGTTTCACCGGTTCGACCGGGACCTTCGAGGTGACGGTCAACCAGGCGGCCAGCACCACCACCGTGTCAGTGGACCCCAACCCCTCGGTATGCGGCCAGACCGTGACCGTCTGCGCCACCGTCACCGCAGTGGCACCCGGCAGCGGCACCCCCACCGGAACCGTCACCTTCACCGGCCCC
>NZ_JBGWAB010000187.1:0-10880 GCF_041862025.1 Streptomyces sp. AB3(2024) | reverse complement strand
CCCCCCCGCCCCGCCCCCGCGCGCGGGCCCCCCCCCCCGACCGGCTCTGCCAGGTCGTTTGACCATGGTGTCCGAGGGGGGACTTGAACCCCCACGCCCGATAAAGGGCACTAGCACCTCAAGCTAGCGCGTCTGCCATTCCGCCACCCGGACCGGGTGATGCCTCCGCAGGGTGATCCCCGCAGCGACACGGACAACCTTATCAAGGGCTGAGAGCACTGTTGACCAGGGCTTTCCACCCTGGATCGAGCGTCCTCCCGCCGGCGGGGGTCTCTTCTTCGGGTACGCGGCCGGTCGCACCATCGCCCGGAAACGCAAAAGAACCCCACCGGAGTGGGGTTCCTGCTGGTGTCCGAGGGGGGACTTGAACCCCCACGCCCGATAAAGGGCACTAGCACCTCAAGCTAGCGCGTCTGCCATTCCGCCACCCGGACCAGGTGATCGGCCCCGGTTTCCCGCGGCGACATGGACAACAATAGCAAAGGATCTGCGGGGTTCCGACCACTTATCCGGGCGGCCACCGGTCCGACGCGCCGCGCTGACCTGCGGGCATGCGCGGGCGGCGACGGCCGGCGATGGCGAGACGAGGCGTCTCGGAAAGTTGCGGGTGCGGCCTGCCCGGAGCCGTCGCGGTACGGGGCGGGAACGAGCGAGGCCCGCCCCGGGCGGGGCGGGCCTTGCTCGTGCGTACGGGTGCGCCGCGGTCAGGGGCAGTGGATGACCTGGCCGGCGTAGGAGAGGTTGCCGCCGAAGCCGAAGAGCAGGACCGGGGCGCCGGAGGGGATCTCGCCCCGCTGGACCAGCTTCGAGAGGGCCATCGGGATGCTGGCCGCCGAGGTGTTGCCGGAGTCGACGACATCGCGGGCGACGACGGCGTTCACGGCGCCGATCCTGGCCGCGAGCGGCTCGATGATCCGCAGGTTCGCCTGGTGCAGGACGACCCCCGCCAGGTCCTCGGGGGTGATCCCGGCCTTCTCGCAGACCTTGCGGGCGAGCGGCGGGAGCTGGCTGGTGGTCCAGCGGTAGACGGACTGGCCCTCCTGCGCGAAGACCGGCGGGGAGCCCTCGATGCGTACGGCGTGGCCCATCTCCGGCACCGAGCCCCACAGGACGGGGCCGATGCCCGGCTCCGGGCTCGCCTCGACGACGGCCGCGCCCGCGCCGTCGCCGGTCAGCACGCAGGTGGTGCGGTCGGCGTAGTCGGTGATCTCGGTCATCTTGTCGGCGCCGATGACCAGGGCGCGGGTCGCGGCGCCGGCCCGGATCGCGTGATCGGCGGTGGCCAGGGCGTGGGTGAAGCCCGAGCAGACGACGTTGATGTCCATCACCGCGGGCGCTCCGCCCATGCCCAGCTTCGCGGCGACCCGCGCGGCCATGTTGGGGGAACGGTCGATGGCGGTGGAGGTGGCCACCAGTACGAGGTCGACGTCGTCCGGGATCAGACCGGCATTCGCGAGGGCCTTGCCGGCGGCCTGGTAGGCCAGCTCGTCCACGGGCTCTTCGGGGCCCGCGACGTGCCGGGTCCGGATGCCGACACGCGACCGGATCCACTCGTCGTTGGTGTCGACCATGGCCGCGAGGTCCTCGTTGGTGAGCACTTTCGCGGGCTGGTAGTGCCCTAGCGCCACCACGCGTGAACCGGTCATGGGCGGAATCTCCCTCTGTACGGCGGTCAGGAATTACCCAGCTTCTCCTGCTACCGGTGGGTACGGGTGCGCGTGACCCGACAGGATTCCTGCACCGGAATTTGGAGAATTCCGAGCAACTTCCTGCCGGGAGCCCCGTGGGCCACGAATCCGCGAGAATGTCCTCGTCAAGAGCACGACGAGCACGGAACGGGTGGCTGATCGCCATGGGACGGGTCACCGAGCGGCGCCGGGTCGTAAGGATCCGGGGCGGGGCGGTCGGGGCGCGCCCCGACACGCTGGTCGCGGAGGAGCCGCTGGAGATCCGGCTCAACGGCAAGCCGCTGGCCATCACGATGCGCACCCCGGGTGACGACTTCGCACTGGCGGTGGGCTTCCTCGCCAGTGAGGGCGTGGTCGCGCACGCCTCGGACGTCCAGGCCGTCACCTACTGCGAGGGCGCGACCGAGGACGGTTCCAACACCTACAACGTGGTCAACGTGCAGCTGGCGCGCGGAGTGCCGGTGCCGGACATCACACTGGAGCGGAACGTCTACACCACCTCCTCCTGCGGTCTGTGCGGCAAGGCCAGCCTGGACGCGGTCCGTACGGCGACCCGTTTCCCGGGTCTCGCCGCCGACCCGGTACGGGTGACGGCCGGCCTCCTCGGCGAGCTGCCGGACCGGCTGCGTGCGGCGCAGAAGGTCTTCGACCGCACGGGCGGGCTGCACGCGGCCGGGCTGTTCTCGGCGGAGGGGGAGCTGCTCGACGTACGGGAGGACGTGGGTCGGCACAACGCCGTGGACAAGATCGTCGGGCGGGCCCTGCAGGCGGGGCGCCTGCCGCTGGCCGGTGCGGTGCTGCTGGTGTCGGGCCGGGCCTCCTTCGAGCTCGCGCAGAAGGCCGTCATGGCCGGGATCCCGGTCCTGGCGGCGGTTTCGGCGCCGTCCTCGCTGGCGGTGGACCTCGCCCTGGAATCCGGGCTGACCCTGGTGGGCTTCTTGCGGGGCCAGAACATGAACATCTACGCGGGCGAGCACCGCATCGTCCTGCCCGCCGGGCCGCAGTAGGCGCGCCGGCCTCCTAGCGGCGGCGGCCCCGGCGCGGGGTGGTGGGTTCCTTCGGGGCCGGGGGGTCGATGCGGTGCAGGTCCAGGGTGGCGGGGAGCGGGGTGCTGCCGGGGCCGCCGGACCGGGCCCAGTCGATGATCTCGTCCGTCGCGGTGTCGTCGAGGGCCCAGCCGAACCAGACGGCCCGGGCGCCCCGGCTCCGGGCCTCGCTGGTGGGCTGGACCACGATCACGTTGGCCTGCGCGCACGGTCCGAGGCAGTCGCTGGTACGGACCGCCAGTCGGCCCCCGGACGCGTCGGCGGCCTCCCGCAGCCGGGCGAGCTGGCCGGCGTGGTCGGAGCCGGGGTTCTTGCGGGGGTCCCCGCAGCAGCAGCCGCGGCAGACCACCAGGGTGCAGGGGCGCGGGGCGTGGGCGGCGAGCGGGCGTATCCAGGTCACCGCCGCACGTTACCGGCCCTGCGGGGCCGGGTGTTGGGCCGGTGGCGAGACCTCCGCCACACGCCCTGCGGGGAGTTCGCTCCCGAGGGCCTCGGGGTCCTGGGCGCGGCGGCGGGCCAGGACCGCGCAGACCATCAGCTGCATCTGGTGGAAGAGCATCAGCGGCAGCACCGCGAGTCCGGCCTGGGCGCCGAACAGGACGCTGGCCATGGGGAGTCCGGCGGCGAGGCTCTTCTTCGACCCGGCGAACTGGATCGCGATCCGGTCCTCGCGGCCGAATCCGAGGCGTCCGGCCCCGTACCAGGTGACGAGGAGCATCACGGCGAGGAGTACGGCCTCCACCGCCAGCAGCGCGCCGAGGTGCGGGAGGCTGACCCGGTGCCAGACCCCGGCGGCCGTGCCCGCGCTGAAGGCGGCGTAGACGACGAGCAGGATCGAGCCCCGGTCGACGTAGCCGAGCACCTTCTTGTGGCGGACCAGGAAGCCGCCGACCCAGCGGCGCAGGGCCTGGCCGAGGAGGAAGGGCAGCAGCAGCTGGACGACGATCTTGAGGAGGGAGTCCGGGGAGAAGCCTCCCGCGTCGGCGCCCAGCAGGCCGGCGGCGAGGAGGGGGGTGAGGACGATGCCGGCGAGGCTGGAGAAGGAGCCGGCGCAGATCGCGGCGGGGACGTTGCCCCGGGCGATGGAGGTGAAGGCGATGGAGGACTGGACGGTCGAGGGGACCAGGCAGAGGAAGAGCAGGCCGCTGTACAGGGGCTCGGTCAGCAGGGTGGGGACGAGAGCGCGGGCGGCCAGGCCGAGGAGCGGGAAGAGGACGAAGGTGCAGGCCAGCACGGTGACGTGGAGGCGCCAGTGGCGCAGCCCGTCGAGGGCCTCGCGGGTGGAGAGCCGGGCTCCGTAGAGGAAGAAGAGCAGGGCGACCGCGCCGGTGGAGGCGCCGTCGGCGACGGTGGCGGCCGGGCCCCGGGCCGGGAGCAGCGCGGCGAGGCCCACGGTGGCGAGGAGCGCCAGGACGTACGGGTCCAGGGGGAGCCGGGCGGGGAGGCGGGGGCGGCGTCGCATGGGCGGTGTTCACTCGCTGTGGGTCGGGGCGGGGGGCCGCAGGGGAGCTGGAAGCGGAGGGGGTCCTCCGTTCATGTTCGCGGGTGCGCGGTCATCGGGAAACACGCACACCGCACTGACTGCCATCACGAAGCGCAATAGGCTGGATCCATGTACGACCCCGTTCAGCTGCGGACCTTCCTCACGGTGGCCCAGACGCTCAGCTTCACGCAGGCCGCCGCCCGGCTCGGCGTACGGCAGTCCACGGTCAGCCAGCACGTGCGGCGGCTGGAGGGGGCGACGGGGCGGACGCTGTTCGTCCGGGACACGCACAGCGTCGGGCTCACGGAGGACGGCGAGGCGCTGCTGGGTTTCGCGCGGACCATCCTGGAGGCGCACGAGCGGGCGGCGGCCTTCTTCACCGGGACGCGGCTGCGGGGGCGGCTGCGGTTCGGGGCCTCGGAGGACTTCGTGCTGACCCGGCTCCCGGAGATCCTGGAGGGGTTTCGCCACGAGCATCCGGAGGTGGACCTGGAGCTGTCGGTCGAGCTCTCGGGGATCCTGCACGAACGGCTGGACGCGGGGCGCCTCGACCTGGTCCTGGCCAAGCGGCGCGGGCCGCAGGACGAGCGGGGGCGGCTGGTGTGGCGGGACCGGATGGTGTGGATCGGGGCGGAGGGGGTGCGCGTGGACCCGGAGCGTCCGGTGCCGCTGATCGTGTTCCCGCCGCCGGGCATCACCCGGGCGCGGGCCCTGGAGGTGCTGGAGCGGGACGGGCGGGCGTGGCGGATCGCATGTACGAGCGGGAGCCTGAGCGGTCTGATCGCGGCGGCCCGTGCCGGGCTCGGGGTGATGGCGCACACCCGGGGGCTGATCCCGCCGGGGCTGGTACGGGTGGGCGGGCTGCCGGAGCTGGGGCCGGTGGAGTTCGCCCTGCTCCAGGGGCGGCGCCCGACCCCGGCGGCGGAGGCGCTGGCGGCCGCGGTCCTGGCGGGCGGCGACCGCCTCAGCCGGCCGGCGTAGTTCCGCGGCGGGGGCGGGCTTCCGGGGCTTCGCGGGCTTCCGGGGGCCGTCCGCGGGCTTCGCGGACTTCCGGGAGACGTCCGCGGGCCTTCCCGGGGCCTCCCGCGGACGTCCCGGGGGCTATCCGGACAGCCCCTCGCGGGCCTGGAGGTCACGGGGGCGGGGCTGGACCTCGAAGGGGGTGTCCCAGGTGTACGGGGTGGTGCCCGCCGGCAGGCAGTTGTCCTCACGGACCGTTCCGAGGCCGTCGCAGTGCTCGGCCCTGAGGGTGACGAACACGGTCGAGGTGTGCGCACCGACGGTGAGCGCCTTGAAGGGCGGTGAGGCGATCCCGGCCGTGGCGAGGAGCCGGGGACGGTTCAACGGCCGGCGGGGCACGCGGGCCCGGGGGGATCTTGTGGAGGTTTCCGCGGGGGTGCCGGGGGGCGGGGCCGGTGGGGTAGCGTCGCGGCGCTCGGCAGGAGAGGAGCGGAATGTTGCGCGAGTTCGGCGTTCCACCCGTGGTCACGGGCCCTGCGGTCGGCGGACTGGCCGACTGCGTCTTCCAGTACGCCGGGGAGGAACCCGAACGGGTGGTGCTCGGGCGCAAGGTGGACGGCATCTGGCGGGACGTGACCTCCGGGGAGCTGGCCGCCGAGGTGCTGGCGCTCGCCAAGGGGCTGCTGGCGCAGGGGATCCGTTTCGGGGACCGGGTCGCCGTGATGTCCCGCACCCGCTACGAGTGGACCCTGTTCGACTTCGCCCTGTGGGCGATCGGCGCCCAGCCCGTCCCCGTCTACCCGACGTCCTCGGCGGACCAGGTGCACTGGATCCTCTACGACTCCGGCTGCGCCGGCTGCGTCGTGGAGGACGAGGACCAGGCCATGACGGTCGGCTCGGTGATCGAGCGGCTGCCGGGGCTGCGCCTGCTGTGGCAGCTCGACGCGGGGGCGGTCGGGGAGCTGGTGGAGGCGGGCCGGTCGGTGGACGGGGACGTGGTGCACCGTCACCGCCGGGCCGTGACCCCGGACGCGGTCGCCACCGTCATCTACACCTCGGGAACCACGGGCCGGCCCAAGGGCTGCGTGCTCACCCACGCGAACTTCATGTTCGAGGCGGACACCCTGGTGGACCGCTGGGAGTCGGTGTTCCGGGCCGGACCGGACGAGCAGCCGTCGACGCTGCTCTTCCTGCCGCTGGCCCACGTCTTCGGGCGGATGGTGGAGGTGGCCGCCGTACGGGCCCGGGTGAAGCTGGGGCACCAGCCGGTGCTCGCCGCCGCCGAACTGCTGCCGGACCTCGCGGCCTTCCGGCCGACCTTCGTGCTGGGGGTCCCGTACGTCTTCGAGAAGGTGTTCGCGGCGGCCCGGCGCAAGGCGGAGGCGGAGGGGCGTCGGGGTCCCTTCGACCGGGCGGTGGAGACGGCGGTGCGGTACGCGGAGGCGCGCGAGCAGAAGGCGTTCGGTACCGGGCCGGGGCCGTCGGCGGGGCTTCGGATGGAGCACCAGCTCTTCGAGAGGCTGGTGTACGGGAAGGTGCGCGAGGCACTGGGCGGCCGGGTCCGGCACGCGATGTCGGGCGGGTCGGCGATGTCACGCCGGCTGGGGCTGTTCTTCGACGGCGCCGGGATCACGGTGTTCGAGGGGTACGGGCTGACGGAGTCCTGCGCCGCCGCCACGGCGAATCCGCCGGGGGCGACGAAGTACGGGACGGTGGGGCGGCCGATCCCCGGCAGCACCGTGCACATCGCCGACGACGGGGAGGTGTGGCTGCACGGCGCGCACGTCTTCTCGGGATACCTGAACGACCCCCGGGCCACGGAGGAGGTGTTGCGCGACGGCTGGCTGGCGACCGGGGACCTGGGGCGCCTGGACCGGGACGGGTACCTGACGATCACCGGGCGCAAGAAGGAGATCCTGGTGACCTCCAACGGAAAGAGCGTGGCGCCGGCCGCCCTGGAGGAAAGGGTGCGGTCGCATCCGCTGGTGTCGCAGTGCGTACTGGTGGGCAACGACCGGCCGTTCATCGCCGCGCTGGTGACACTGGACGTGGAGGGGATGGCGCACTGGCTGTCGATGCGCGGGCTGCCGCAGCGGCCCGCGGAGCAGCTGGTGGGCGACCCGGAGCTGGCGGCGGAGGTGCGGCGGGCGGTGGTGGCCGCCAACACGCTGGTCTCGCAGGCCGAGGGGATCCGGGCCTTCCGGGTGCTGCCGGGGCAGTTCACCGAGGAGCGCGGGCTGCTGACGCCGTCGCTGAAGCTGAAGCGGCGGGCGATCGAGAAGGCGTACGCGCGGGAGGTCGCGGAGCTCTACCCGTCCTGAACCGGACCCCGGGAGCGCCGCGCGGAGAACCTCCCCCACCGATCTGACGACCCATCACTTCATTGCGTCACCGATATTGACGGTCCGTCAGGTCGCGCACAGAATGCGGGGATTCCTACCGGAGGGGATCCTCACCATGTCGCGAACCGTCCGCGCCCTGGCCGCCGCAGCGGCCGCCCTCGCGCTCGTCTCCGCCTGCAACTCCGCCTCCACCTCCCACGGCCCCGCCCCCGACGGCCCGGGGAGCGCGGCCGGGAACACCCGCGGCGTGAGCGCGGACTCCGTCAAGGTGGGCGGCATCGTCTCGATGACCAGCGCGAGCGGATACAGCAAGAAGGACACCGACCTCGGGGCCAGGGCCCGGTTCCTGAGGGCCAACGCCGAGGGCGGCGTCGCCGGGCGCAGGATCGACTACATCGGCGCGGAGGACGACGGCCAGGATCCGGGCAAGAACCTGGCCGCCGCCCGCAAGCTGGTCCAGCAGGACAAGGTCTTCGCCGTCTCCCCCATGAGCTCGGTGACCTTCTCCGGCGCCGACTTCCTCGAACAGGAGAAGGTCCCCACCTTCGGCTGGGGCACCCTGCCGTCCTTCTGCGGGCCGCAGTACGTCTACGGGTTCAACGGCTGCCTGGTCCCCTCCCCCGGCGGCACCCTCAACCAGACCTGGCCCGAGGGCATCGGCCAGGTGCTCGGCGGGGCCCGGGGCAAGTCGGTCGCGATCATCGCCAACGACAGCGACGCCGGGAAGTTCGGTATCCGCACCTTCCGGCAGGGCTTCGCCGCCGCCGGGTTCACGGTGTCCTACGCCAAGGCCTCCGTACCCGCCACGGCCGTGCCCAGCGACTGGTCCGCCTACGTCAAGGAGCTCCTGGCCGGCGCCGACGGCAAGGCCCCGGACGCCGTGGTCTCCGTCATGCAGACCCCCAACAACATCGGGTTGTTCACCGCGCTCAAGCGGGCCGGCTACCGGGGGGTGCTCACCGATCCCACGGACTACGACCCGGGGCTGCTCGCCAAGGACGCCACCAGGCAGGCCCTCGACGGGGTGTACGTGCTGCTCCAGTTCCAGCCCTTCGAGTCCGCGGACCCGAAGATGGAACGGTTCAAGGCCGACATCAAGGCGGCGGCGAACGGACAGGACGTACCGCTGAACATGCACATGCTGACCGGCTACATGTCGGCCGACCTGTTCCTGTCCATCGCGGCGAAGGCGGGCCGCGACCTCACCGTGGAGTCCTTCCAGGCCGCCGCCCGGGGCTTCTCCGACACGGGGACCCTGGTCGGCGACCGGTCGGAGCCCAAGGGCCAGAAGGACAGCTTCGGCTGCGGCGCGCTGGTGCGGCTGAAGGACGGGGCGTACGAGGTGGCCGTGCCGTTCGCCTGCCACGAACCCATCCCCTTCAAGTAGGGGCCCGCCATGGGGGATCTGCTCGTCTTCGTGCTGAGCGGCCTGGTCTCCGGGGCCCTGTACGCGCTGCTGGCCACCGGGCTGGTGCTGTCGTACTCGGCGTCCGGGCTGTTCAACTTCGCCCACGGGGCCACCGCCTACCTGAGTGCCCTGGTCTTCTACGAACTGCACTCCGGGCTCGGCTGGCCCACGGTACCGGCGGCCCTGCTGGTGGTCTGCGTACTGGCGCCCGGACTCGGGTGGGGGCTGGACCGGCTGATGTTCCGGCGGCTCGCGCGGGTCGGGGAGAGCGCGCAGATCGTGGCGACCATCGGCCTGCTGGTGGCGCTGCCCGCCGCCGGACTGTGGGCGGTGGAGCTGCTCGCCGACGCGGGCGCGCCGGTCAGGCCGGCGGAGAACCAGTTCGGGCTGCCGGGGGTCGGGCCGAGCCCGGCGAGGTCGTGGCGGCTCGCGGACGGCGTCGGCGTCGACTCCGACCAGCTGATCACCTGGGTGGTCACGGCGGTGGTGGCGGCGGCCCTGTGGGTGCTGCTGCGGCACACCCGGCTGGGGCTGCGGCTGCGGGCCGCCGTGGACGACCGGTCCCTGACCGAGCTGCGCGGGATCAGCGCCGACCGGCTGTCGTCGGTCGCGTGGATGATCGCGTCCGGGCTGGCGGGGCTCGCCGGGGTGCTGGCGACCCCGCTGCTGGGGCTGTCCGCGCACGACTTCACCCTGTTCCTCTTCGTGTCCGCGACGGCGGCGGTGATCGGGCGGTTCGCGTCCGTGCCGCTGGCGTTCGCGGGCGGGCTGGGGCTGGGGGTGCTGCAGAACCTCGTCGCCGGGTACGCGTCCTTCGCCGAGTCCGTCACCGGGTTCAGGACGGCGGTGCCCTTCCTGATCCTGTTCGGCGGGCTGCTGGTGCTGACCCGGCGGGCGCGGACCGCCGGGGTCGTCCCGGCCGACGCGCCGTCGCCGGACCATCTGGCCGGGGCCCCGTGGGGGCGGCGGTGGGGGGCGTGGACGGCCGGCGCCGGGCTGCTGTGCGTGGCCCTCTACACCGTCACCACCCCGTTCTGGAGCGGGTTGCTCGCGCAGGGACTGGCCGTCGGCCTGGTGTTCCTGTCCTTCACGGTGGTGACCGGACTCGGCGCGATGGTCTCCCTGGCGCAGGCCACCTTCGTCACCGCCTCGGCACTCGTGGCGGGGCTGCTGATGAGCCGGGGCTGGCCTTTCGTGGCGGCGCTGGCGGTCGGCACCTGCGTGGCCGCCGTGCTGGGGGCGCTGGTCGCGCTGCCGGCGCTGCGCCTCGGCGGACGGTCGCTGGCGTTGGCCACCCTGGCGCTGGCGTTCCTGGCCGACCAGGTGCTGTTCCAGATGCGGTGGCTGCGGGGCGGGGACGCCGGGTGGGCGGTGCCGAGGCCCGTGGTCGGGCCGGTGGACCTCTCCGACGACCGGGCGCTGGGGGTGGCTCTGGTGGTGCTGATCGCGCTGGTGGCGGCCGGGCTCGGCGCGCTGCGGAACTCGCCGTCGGGGCGCGCGATGCTGGCCGTGCGGTCGGCGCCGGCGGCGGCGATGGCCTCGGGGGTGTCCGTGCTGCGCACCAAGCTGCTGATGTTCACCCTGTCGGCGGGGCTGGCGGGCTTCGGGGGCGTGATGTACGCCTCGTACAACACCCGGATCACGGCCACGGACTTCACCGCGATGACGGGGCTGGTGTGGCTGGCGGTGGTGGTCGCGGCGGGCGTGCGGAGGCCGCCGTACGCGGTGGTGGCGGGGCTGGTGTACGCGGTGGCCCCGCGGCTGCTGTCGGACTGGGTGACGGAGTCGGCGCACCTGCCGGTGATCCTGTTCGGGCTGGCCGGACTGGCGCTGGCCAACGACCCCGACGGGTACTGCGCGGCCGTCCCGCTGCGCCGGGCCGAACGCCGGGCCCGTGCCGGGGGCGGCCTGGCGGCGGCTCCCCGGGGCGGGGCGGCGCCCACACCCCCGTCC
>NZ_JBGWAB010000186.1:0-11773 GCF_041862025.1 Streptomyces sp. AB3(2024) | reverse complement strand
CAGCGCCGATGGTACTGCAGGGGGGACCCTGTGGGAGAGTAGGACGCCGCCGAACAATCATTGTGGGAAAGCCCCGCACCTTATGGTGCGGGGCTTTTCTGCGTTCAGGGGGGCGTCATCCTGTATACGCGCCGTATACTTTGGTCATGTCTGATGCCATGATCCGTGTCCCGGCCGAGGTGAGAGATCGCCTCTCGGTCATCGCCGAGTCCCGTGGGACGTCCATCCGTGCCCTGGTCCAGGAGTTCGCGGAAACCACGCTGACCGCTGAAGAGCGGCGCGAGCGGGCGGACCGTGCCCGTGGCTACATGGCCGAGCACTTCGGCGTGGAAGTGACCGACGAGGAGAGCGAGGCGATGGGGCGCAAGATCCGTGATGCCTTCGCTCAGCAACCAGGTGCCCAAGGTGCTGCTGCATGATCCGACACCACCTCGTCCTGGACACGCCGTCCTTGCTCGCCCTGTCGGGCCATCGACAGATCTCCGCCCTGATCCACAGGGCCTACCTGGACGCCGATACGTGTTTGTGGGCGCCGACGCTGTCGATCCTGGAAGCAGATCTGCAACGTGCGGGGACCGCAGAGCACGTCGGTCAGCTCGATGTCATCCACACCGTTGACCTCGACTACCCGGCGGCCCTGGCTGCGGGCCGGCTGAGCCGGGGCGGTGTACCCCTGGGCATTGCCGCGGCGGTACATGCCGTGGGTCACCTACCCGACTGGGGGGCGGGTGCGCTGGTCGCGACGGTCGAGGCGAAGGCGTACGAGGGGCTGGGCGTGGCGGTCTTCGACCTGGACCGCTGACCGTGTCGTTTCGTCAGAGCCGGCCGGCGGCCTTGAGGGAGAGGTAGGTGTCGGCCAGGGCGGGGGCCAGGGTGTCCGGGGTGGCGTCGACGACGTGGACGCCGTGGCGGGAGAGCTGCTCGGCCGTGCGCAGCCGCTGGGACTGGGTCTGGGTGGCCGCGGCGGCCTCGTAGACGGCGTCCAGGGAGCCGCGGGAGGCGGCCATCTCCGCGATGTGCGGGTCCGCCACGGAGGCCAGGACGACCGTGTGCCGCTGGGTGAGGCGGGGGAGGTGCGGGAGCAGGCCCTCCTCGATCGGGGCCGCGTCCAGGCCGGTCAGCAGGACCACCAGGGAACGGCGCGGGGCGCTGCGCAGGATCGTGGAGACCAGCGCCCGGGAATCCGTCTCGACCAGTGCCGGTTCCAGGCCGGCCATCGCGTTCACGAAGGCCGGGAGGGTGTCGGCGGCCGAACGGCCCTGGATCTGGGCGCGCGTACGCCGGTCGTGGGCCAGCAGGTCGACGCGGTCGCCGGCGCGGGTGGCCAGGGCGGCCAGCAGCAGGGCCGCGTCCATCGAGGAGTCCAGGCGGGGGGCGTCGCCGACGCGGCCCGCGGCGGTGCGGCCGGTGTCCAGGCAGATCAGGATGTGCCGGTCGCGTTCCGGGCGCCAGGTGCGGACGGCGACCGTGTTCCGGCGGGCGGTGGCCCGCCAGTCGATGGAGCGGGTGTCGTCACCGGGGACGTAGTCGCGGAGGCTGTCGAACTCGGTGCCCTCACCACGGGTGAGGACGCTGGTGCGGCCGTCCAGTTCGCGCAGGCGGGCGAGGCGGGACGGGAGGTGCTTGCGGCTCGTGAAGGGGGGCAGGACCCGCACCGTCCAGGGGACGGTGTGCGAGCCCTGGCGGGCGAGCAGGCGGAGCGGACCGTACGAGCGGATCGTGACGCGGTCCGCCCGGCGGTCGCCGCGCCGGGTGGGGCGCAGGCGGGTGGTCAGACGTCGGCGGTCCCCCGCGGGGACGGCCAGGGAGTGGCGGGAGGCGGCGGCCTCGGTGCCGGAGGGCCAGCTGCTCGGTGGCCAGGCGTCGCGGACGTCTGCGCGCAGCGTGCGGGTGCCCGGGTTGGTGAGGGTGAGGTGTACGTCGGCCGGCTCGCCGAGGCGGACCGAGGCGGCGCCCGAGCGGGTCGGCTTCAGGGTGCGTACGGGGGCCGCCAGGGCGTAGTCGACGGCGCAGGCCAGGGCGAGGGAGCCGTTGACCGCGAGGAGGCCGGTCCAGCTCGGTTCGAGGAGTCCGACGGGGATGCTGCCGAGGGCCGCCAGCAGGGCGGCGCGTCCGGTGAGGGCCATCAGCGGGGGACCGGGACGCGGGCGAGGATCGCCGAGATGACGCTGTCGCAGGTGACGCCCTCCATCTCGGCCTCGGGGCGGAGCTGCACGCGGTGGCGCAGGGTGGGGAGGGCGAGGGCCTTCACGTCGTCGGGGGTGACGTAGTCGCGGCCGGTGAGCCAGGCCCAGGCGCGGGCGGTGGCCAGCAGGGCGGTCGCGCCGCGCGGGGAGACGCCGAGGGTGAGGGAGGGCGATTCGCGGGTGGCGCGGCAGACGTCGACGACGTAGGCGGTGATCTCGGGGGAGACGGTGGTCTCCTCGACGGCCTTGCGGGCGGCTTCGAGGTCGCGGGGGCCGGCGACCGGGCGGATGCCGGCGGCGTGCAGGTCGCGCGGGTCGAAGCCGGCGGCGTGCCGGGTCAGGACGCCGATCTCGTCCTCGCGGGAGGGCAGCGGGACCGTCAGCTTGAGGAGGAAGCGGTCGAGTTGGGCCTCGGGGAGGGGGTAGGTGCCCTCGTACTCGACGGGGTTCATGGTGGCGGCGACGAGGAACGGCTCGGGGAGCTTCCGGGGGGTGCCGTCGACGGTGACCTGGCGTTCCTCCATCGCTTCGAGGAGCGAGGACTGGGTCTTGGGGGGTGTGCGGTTGATCTCGTCGGCGAGCAGGAGGTTGGTGAAGACCGGGCCGTCCTGGAAGGAGAACTCGGCGGTCCGGGCGTCGTAGACGAGGGAGCCGGTGACGTCGGTCGGCATCAGGTCGGGGGTGAACTGGACGCGCTTGGTGTCGAGTTCGAGGGAGGCGGCGAGGGCGCGGACCAGGAGGGTCTTGGCGACGCCGGGGACGCCTTCGAGGAGGACGTGGCCCCGGCACAGGAGGGCGACGACGAGACCGGTGACGGCGGAGTCCTGGCCGACCACGGCCTTGGCGATCTCGGTGCGGAGCGCTTCCAGGGAGGAACGGGCGCTGTCCGTGGTGGCCGTCATGAGGTGCGGACCTCTCTTTCGAGGGCGTCGAGGTGGTCGGCGAGCGCGACGAGTGCCGCGTCGTCGGCGGGGGTGGTGCCGAAGAGGAGGGTGGCCGGGTCGTACGGGCGTGCGTCGGCGGTGAGGCGGGCCGATACGGCGGGGACCAGGGTCGCGGGGTCGTGGGCCTGCGGGGCCGGTACGCCGACCAGTGGGGCGAGGCGTTCGCGGGCGGCGGCGCGCAGCACGGCCGCGGCGCGGTCGCGGGCGTCGGCCCTGCGGTAGAGGCGGGCGCGGCCCTCGGTGGCCTCGGAGGCGCGGATCGCGACCGGAAGGTTCTCGGTGACGAGGGGGCCGAGTCTGCGGGCCCGCCACAGGGCGGCGAGGGCCGCGGCGGTGAACAGCTGGAGCAGGGCCCAGGTCCAGCCGGCCGGGACGAGGCCGAGGAGGGAGGTGTCCTCGGCGCCGGTGCCGGGGTCGGCGGACATGTCCGCGGGGGTGGGCAGGTACCAGACGAGTTCCGGGCGGGAGCCGAGGAGCTGGAGGGCGAGGGAGGCGTTGCCCTCGTCGGCGAGGCGCTTGTTGAGCAGGAAGGTCTCGGAGCCGAGGAGGACGGTGTCGCCGCCCTTGGTGGTGCTGGGGAGTACGAGCAGGGTGGGGTGGCCGCCACTGGGGTAGCAGGCGGTGGCCCCGGGGAGGTCGGTGGTGTAGCGGAGGCCGTCGCCGGTGCCGGCCCGGCCGGCGGTGGCGGCGGGGAGGGCGCAGGCGGGGTTGCCCGGGTCGAGGTCGCGCTGGTGGGCGAAGCCGTTGGCGCGGGCGGCGGGGGCCAGGTCCGGGAGGCTCGGGCTGCCGGGGGAGACGAGGACGGTGCGGCCGCCGGAGAGGTCGATGGCCGAGCGGACGGCGCGCCGTTGGGGCTCGCCGAGCAGGTCGGGGTCGGCGACGAGGAGGGTGGTGCCGGGGCCGGCGGCCGTCGCGGCCTCCGCGGCGTTGGTGACCACCCGGGTGGTGACGCCGCGCTCCTTGAGGAGCTGGGCGAGCGCGCGGCTGCCGTCGGGGTCGGCGGAGCGCGGGTCGAGCCGGCCGTGGTGGTCGCCCGCCTGGAGGCCGGCGAGGGCGACGGCGGCGGTGAGCAGGATGCCGGCCGC
This sequence comes from Streptomyces sp. AB3(2024), assembly GCF_041862025.1. NCBI lineage: Bacteria > Bacillati > Actinomycetota > Actinomycetes > Kitasatosporales > Streptomycetaceae > Streptomyces > Streptomyces sp. AB3(2024). Next base: position 7,558 of record NZ_JBGWAB010000186.1, on the reverse strand, counting down.
GAGGAGGAAGCCGCGGGCCCGGGTCCAGAGCTGGGCGCGGGTGAGGGCGGTGGAGGTGGCGCCGGTGCCCGTGCCCTGGCCGGGCCGGGTGGTGGGCCGGGCGGCGGGGTGGCCGGGGCCGCCGGGGTGCGTGCCGCCCGTTCCGTCATCGGTGCCCGGAAGGGAGGGCCCGGCGGTGTGCCGGGGTCGCCCGGTGCCGGCGGTGGTGCCCGTAGGGGCGGGCGGTGCGGTGTCCTGGGGTCGCCCGGTGCCGGAGGTGGTGCCCGAAGGGGCGGGCGTCGTGGCGCCCCGGGCGGGCGCGGTGCCGTCGGTGGTGTCGTCGGGTGGGGTGGGCGTCATGGGGTGGGGCCCGTCAGGAGGGGCTTCGTGCGGGTCAGGGTGAGGTCGAGGTCGCGCAGGCGGGCGTAGGTGTCGGGGTCGCCGGAGCGGCCGCCGTAGGTGACGTCGTCGAAGGCGCGGGCCGCCGCGCGCAGGTCCGCGGCGTGGCCGGGGAGGGACGCGGCGGCTTCGGCGGCGGCCTCGTCGGCGGTGCGGCCGGGGCGGGGGTCGAGGAGGGTGCGTTCCTCCAGGGAGCGGACGACGGCGCGCATGCGTTCCTGGACGGCCTCGGTCCAGCGGCCGGCGGCGGCGTGGGCCTCCGCGGCCGCGCGGTGGTCGGCGGCGGTGCGCGGGCCGTCGTCGAAGAGGGTGTCGGCGCCGGTGGCGGTGCGGCGGGGGGTGCCCAGGCGCCACCACAGGGCGGCGAGGGCCAGGACGACGAGGAGGACGACGGCGAGGAGGCCGAGTCCGCCGCCCGGAGTGGCTCCGGAGGCGCGGTCGAGGAACTCGCCTATCCACTCCCAGAAGCGGTCCAGGGCGCGCTGGAGGAGCCCCGGGTCGTCCTGGTGGTACATGGGCTTGGACAGCTCGTGTTCGGCCGCCTCGCGGGCAGCCTCGCGCGTCGTCGTCAGTGGTGGTGTCCCGTCGCGCGGCAGCAGGGCCGCCGCGCCCGTGACGATGAGTCCCCCCGTGCTCATCAGTGCGTCAGCCCCCGGTGACCGGTCCGCCGCCGTCCTGGCCGGCGGCCCGGGCGAGTTCCAGGTCCAGGGCCTCGCGGCGGATGCGCTGGTCGACGTAGAGGAGGGTGGTGACACCCGTCTGCATCGGCAGGGTGACGGTGGCGGCGACGACCGATCCGATCGCGGTGATGATCAGGAAGGTCCAGCCCATGGTCGCGGAGCCGTCGAGCAGGGAGCCGAGGCCGCCGGGGGCCAGGAACAGGGCGACGGCCGCGAACGGCATGACGATGATCGCGGAGGTGATCGCCCGGAGCAGCCAGGTCAGCAGGCTGATGCCGAAGATCCGCCACCACGAGCCGCGGACCAGCTTGGCGGAGCGCTTGAGGGCGTCGGTGACCGAGCCGCGTTCCAGCATCAGCGCGGGCGGCGCCAGGACGAAGGTCACGTAGAACCAGGCCAGGAGCACCATGGCGACGGGGACGCCCAGGACCGCCAGCCCGGCGCTGCCCGCGAGGATGCCGGGCAGTACCGGCAGGACGGCGGCGGCGAGGGCGCCCAGCAGCAGGAGGGCGACGAGGCCGGCCAGGCGCGGGGCCAGCGGGCGGACGGCCCGCAGGGTGGCGGGGAGCGTGGAGGGCCGGCCGAGGACGGCGTGGCTGACGACGGGCGCGAGCACGGCAGTGACCAGGAACAGCCCGAGGATCTCCAGGTAGTACTCGGTGCCGTACAGGAGGGCGGTGTCGCCGAGGAGCTTGCTCGTCTCGGCGGCGCTCGGCGTCCGGTCGGTGGTGATCACGGCGCTGCCCATGGTGGCGCGCTGGACGAACAGCAGCGCGATCTCGGACAGGGCGGCGACGACCAGGCTGATGGCGAGGACGGGGCGCCAGTGGCCGCGCAGCGTGCTCACGGCGCCGTCGAGGATCTCGCCGAGGCCCAGGGGGCGCAGCGGGATGACGCCGGGCTTGGCGGCGGCCGGCGGGCCGCCCCAGCCGCCGGGGTGGGCGTACGGGGAGCCGTGGGGCGTGCCCGGCTGCTGCTGCGGTCCGGAGCCGTACGATCCCCAGCCGGTCTGCGGCTGCGGCGCCGGGGCCGCGGGCGGGGTGTTGCCCTCGGCCGGGCTCGACCACTGGCCGGGCGGCGGCTGGGTGGCGGACCACTTGGCGTCGGCGGCGGTCGGCGCGGCGGGCGGCGCGGCGGGCCGGTCGCCTTCGGGGCCCTGTCCGTCGGACGGGGATCCGGGCGTGGCCCAGCCCGGAGAGTCGTTCATCGTCGCTCCTTCACGTGCACCTGCCGCGGCCGGCGCGCTGGTCGGCTGCCATCGTGCCACGGGGATCACGGAACGAACCGGCCGTACCCCCGGGTTCCCGGGCAGCCCGCCCTTCAATTGTCGCGTGGATCCGGGGCAGACTGGTCGTCCTGATCACCACGCAGGTCCGAGGGGCGATTTCCAGCCCTTTTGGCTGTGGGACAGCTCACCGCCAGGTAACGATTAGCTAATGGGATGATGTCAAGCATGAAGGGACGAGTCCTTGTCGTCGACGACGACACCGCGCTGGCCGAGATGCTCGGCATTGTGCTGCGTGGAGAAGGTTTTGAGCCGTCGTTCGTAGCGGACGGCGACAAGGCACTGGCTGCCTTCCGGGAGGCGAAGCCGGATCTGGTGCTGCTCGACCTCATGCTGCCCGGACGGGACGGCATAGAGGTCTGCAGGCTGATCCGGGCCGAATCGGGTGTGCCGATCGTCATGCTCACGGCGAAGAGCGACACGGTGGACGTGGTGGTGGGCCTGGAGTCCGGGGCCGACGACTACATCGTCAAGCCGTTCAAGCCGAAGGAGCTGGTCGCCCGCATCCGGGCCCGCCTGCGCCGGTCGGAGGAGCCCGCGCCCGAGCAGCTGGTCATCGGTGACCTGGTCATCGACGTGGCCGGGCACTCGGTCAAGCGCGACGGCACCTCGATCGCCCTGACCCCGCTGGAGTTCGACCTGCTGGTCGCCCTCGCGCGCAAGCCCTGGCAGGTGTTCACCCGCGAGGTGCTGCTGGAGCAGGTCTGGGGCTACCGGCACGCGGCGGACACCCGCCTGGTCAACGTGCACGTACAGCGGCTGCGCTCCAAGGTCGAGAAGGATCCGGAGCGCCCCGAGATCGTCGTGACGGTCCGCGGTGTGGGCTACAAGGCAGGACCGAGCTGACGTGCAGCCCGGCACGCCCCGGGGCGGCCCCCGACGGGGAGTCCTGAGGGGCGGCCGGCTGCTCCAGGAGGGAGCGCCCGGCGGCCCCCTGCTGCGGTTGTTCGGACGTCTCGTCCGCCGGCCGCTGCTTCCGGCTGTCCGCCTGTGGCGCCGCAACATCCAGCTGAGGGTGGTCGCGGCGACGCTGCTGATGTCGCTCGCCGTGGTCCTGGCGCTGGGCTTCGTGGTCATCGCGCAGGTCAGCAAGGGTCTCCTCGACGCCAAGGAGGAGGCCGCGCAGAGCCAGGCCGCGGGCGGGTTCGCGGTCGCGCAGGAGAAGGCCAACACACCGTCCGTGGCCGACGGGGCCGAAACCACCGACAACAAGGTCGGCCAGGACGCCAGCACCTGGATGAACGCGCTGGTCAAGCAGCTCGCCAGTGGCGGTCAGACCGCCTTCGAGGTGGTCGCGCTCGGCGCGGGCACCGGTGAGCAGGCGGCCGGCGCGCAGGGCGTCAAGGGCGCCCGCGCCTCCGGCAACGTCGACCCGACCGCGAGCGTCCCGTCGGCGCTGCGCAGGTCCGTCAACCACGGCACCGGGACCTTCAAGACCTTCTGGCAGATCCGGTACACCGCGGGCACCGGGGACAAGGCGCCGGAGCCGGCGCTGGTCGTCGGCAAGCGGCTGACCGACATCAACGGGGACCCGTACGACCTGTACTACCTGTTCCCGCTCACCCAGGAGGAGGAATCCCTCAACCTGGTCAAGGTCACCTTCGCCACCGCCGGCGTGTTCGTGGTCGTACTGCTCGGCGCGATCGCCTGGCTCGTCGTACGCCAGGTCGTGACCCCCGTCCGGATGGCCGCCGGGATCGCCGAGCGGCTCTCGGCCGGGCGGCTCCAGGAACGGATGAAGGTCACCGGCGAGGACGACATCGCCCGTCTGGGCGAAGCCTTCAACAAGATGGCCCAGAACCTCCAGCTCAAGATCCAGCAGCTGGAGGACCTGTCCCGGCTGCAGCGCCGCTTCGTCTCGGACGTCTCCCACGAGCTGCGCACCCCGCTGACGACGGTCCGGATGGCCGCCGACGTCATCCACGACGCCCGCGCCGACTTCGACCCGGTCACCGCCCGGTCCGCGGAGCTCCTCGCGGGGCAGCTCGACCGCTTCGAGTCCCTCCTCGCCGACCTGCTGGAGATCAGCCGGTTCGACGCGGGAGCCGCCGCGCTGGAGGCGGAGCCCATCGACCTGCGGGACGTCGTACGCCGGGTCATCGACGGCGCCGAACCGCTCGCCGAGCACAAGGGGACCCGGATCCGGGTCCTCGGCGACACCCAGCCGGTGATAGCCGAGGCCGACGCGCGGCGGGTGGAGCGAGTGCTGCGCAACCTGGTCGTCAACGCCGTCGAGCACGGCGAGGGCCGTGACGTGATCGTCCGGCTCGCCTCGGCGGGCGGGGCCGTGGCGGTGGCCGTCCGCGACTACGGCGTCGGGCTCAAGCCCGGCGAGGCCACCCGTGTCTTCAACCGGTTCTGGCGCGCCGACCCGGCGCGGGCGCGCACGACCGGCGGTACGGGCCTGGGCCTGTCCATCGCCGTCGAGGACGCCCGGCTGCACGGCGGCTGGCTCCAGGCCTGGGGCGAGCCCGGCGGCGGCTCGCAGTTCCGCCTCACCCTGCCGCGCACCGCCGACGAACCGCTGCGCGGTTCGCCGATCCCGCTGGAGCCCGAGGACTCCCGGAGCAACCGGGCGCGGGCCGCGGCCGAGGCCGCCGGGCGCGGCAACGGGTCCGGCGGGCCGGGTGCCCGTCCCGCGGCCGGCGAGCGGGACGGCCGTTCGCCGATCCCGCCGCGGCCGGCCGTCACCACCGCCCAGCCGGTGCCCGCCGACCCGACGGCGCTGCCCGGCAACGGCGCCCGGGTCGTGTCCAGGCCCGCCGACCACGGAGCAGCACAGGAGGATGGATCCGGTGGAGGACGCTGAGCGCGCGTCGTCGTACGTACGGGGTGCGGGGCGCGCGGAGCGCGGGGGCCGGGTGCGGGGCACGCGGCGCACGGGCTCCGCGGGCGTGCGGGCCGCCGCCCTCCTCGGGGCCGCCGGGCTGCTGCTGGCGGGCTGCGCGTCCATGCCCGACCACGGCGAGATCCGCCGGGTGGAGGCCTCGCAGGGCGTCGATTCGCAGGTGCGGGTCTTCGGCGCGCCGCCGGCCGACAAGGCCAGCCCCGCCGACATCGTCGACGGCTTCCTGGAGGCCATGACCAGCGACGACCCGCAGCTGGCCACCGCCCGCAAGTACCTCACCGAGGACGCCGCGAAGGACTGGCGGCCGGGCTCGGCCGTCACCGTGCTCTCCGCCGGCCTCGACCGGGTGCGCGTCGAGGGCGAGAAGGACCCCGATTCGCCCCGCTGGAAGGTCACCGGCAAGAAGCTCGCGACCGTCGACGAGCGCAGCGCGTACCAGCCGGAGACCGGCGGCAAGCGCTACGAGGAGTTCCTGCAGCTGGTCCAGGTCAACAAGCAGTGGCGGATCTCGACGCCGCCCAGCAGCCTGGTGCTCAGCGAGTCCGACTTCCAGCGCATCTACAAGCCGGTGAACAAGTACTACTTCGCGGGCGGCACGCTCGTCGCCGATCCGGTGTACGTGCGTCAGCGCAGCGATCCCGACTCCCGGATGGACCCGACCACGCAGACCGTGCAGTCGCTGCTGGACGGGCCCTCGAAGTGGCTCGGCCCGGTCGTCTCCACCGCCTTCCCCAGTGGTACGGCGCTGCGCGAGGGCACCAAGTCCCTTTCCTACGACGGCCAGAACACCCTGCGCGTGCCGCTCAACGAGAAGGGCGGCAACGTCGGGCAGCCGCAGTGCCAGAAGATGGCCACGCAACTCCTGTACACGGTGCGGGACCTGACGGCCTCCCGGCTGGACCGGGTCGAACTGCTGCGTTCCGACGGCAAGTCCTCGCTGTGCTGGGTGACGGGCGTGGCCGCCGCGTCCATCGCCGGCCGTCCGGCGCCGCCGGAGCACCAGTACTACGTGGACAAGGACTCCAAGCTGGTCCGGATGGTCCTCAACGCCAACGCCGACGAGCAGCAGCAGGACAAGCCGGAGGTGGCGCCGGGGCCGCTGGCGACGGCCGCCGGCTTCAAGGTGGGCTCGGCGGCGATCGCGTACGACGAGAAGCGGGCCGCGGTCGTCTCCGACGACGGGCACGGGCTGTACGTGGTGACGCTGACGACGGCCGGGCAGATGCCGCAGCCGCTGCTGACCAGCAAGACCGGCAAGCTGACCCCGCCCAGCTGGGACGCCCAGGGCGACCTGTGGGTCGCGGACCTCGATCCGCAGACCCAGGGTCTGTACCGGATCCCGGGCGGGACCGGGACCCCGCAGAAGGTGGATGTCGCCGGGCTGGACGGCGGGCGGATCAGCGCGCTGAAGGCCTCCTCGGACGGGGTGCGCATCGCGCTGCTCGTGGAGAAGGAGGGCGGCCGCAAGAACCTGTTCATCGGGCGGATCGAGCGGCCCGAGGGCAAGGGCGACACCTCGCGGCTGTCGGTGCGGGAGCTGCGGCCCGCGGCCCCGCAGATGGCGGAGGTCACGGCGATGAGCTGGGCGCCGCGGGGCCGGCTGCTGGTGGTGGGCCGCGAGAGCGGCGGGGTCGACCAGGCCCGGTACATGCTGGCCGACGGTTCCATGGTCGCCGCGGGGCTGCCCGGGGCCACCGGGCTGACCGCGATCGCGGCGGCCGACGACGAATCGAAGCCGGTGGTGGCCTTCTCCGGTGAGGACGGGATCGTGTGGCTGCCGCCGGGGGCGCAGTGGCGCACGGTGGCGGCGGGCGGCAAGGCCCCGGTCTACCCGGGCTGAGCCCGGGGCCGGCCGGTCCGCAGGGTCCGTCCGGGCCGGGGGCCTGCGCCGGGCGGTTGTCCACAGGGGTCGCGCGGCCGGTGGACGCCGGGCAGGGTGGAGGCATGCGGGGGTGGTGGCAGGAGCTGGCCGGGCTGGTGCTGCCGGGTGACTGCGCGGGCTGCGGGGCGGCGCGGGCCGTGCTGTGCCCGCGCTGCCGGGAGGCGCTGAGCGGGGCCGGTGCGGGGCCGGTGCGTCCCGCGGCGCGGCGGGCGGGCCCGATCGGGCTGCCCGGTGTGCACGCGGGGGCACGGTACGAGGGGGCCGTACGGGCAGTCCTGCTGGCCCACAAGGAACGCGGGGCGCTGCCCTTGGCGGGCCCGTTGGGCGCGGCCCTGGCGGCGGCGGTGCTCCGGGGCACCGGGGCCGGCGGCGGGCCGCGTGGCGGGTCCCGGGACGGGTTCCGCGACGGGTTCCGCGACGGGGCGGGCGGGGCCGGGCCCGGGGCGGGGGAGCTGGTGCTGGTGCCGGTGCCCTCGGCGCGGCGG